>CABQAA010000130.1 GCA_902461995.1 uncultured Oscillospiraceae bacterium
AGCCCGTCCGCCCGAAACCGGGCAAAATGGTCTCGGAGTTTCCGTTCGATCCGGCGGCTCCGCGGCAAAAACGCGGGATACGCCGATGTAAACGCGAGTGTGAGGTCATACACCGTCGCCGGGGATCCCCGGTCCAGGTCCAGCGACTGGGGGACGTACCCGATCCGGGGCTTGCCCGCTGTGGGTGCCCCGCCGTGGCCGCTGAAGTCCACCTTTCCCGTATGGGGAATCTCCCCCAAGATCGCCCTCAGCAGGGTGGATTTCCCCGCGCCGTTGCGTCCGATGACAGCGGTCAGCTCTCCGCAGTGGGCGTGGAGGCTCACGTCCCGCAGCAGGGTTTCCCCGCCGGCCGTCACGCCGATGCGTTCAATTTTCAGGCAATGCAGCCCGCAGTGTTCCATCGATTTTCCGCCTTCCGTTTATTCGAGCGCCTGTAAATTTCGGTCCATCGCGAGCAGCCACCGATCGGCCGGATTCTCTCCCGCCGCCGGCTTCACCGCCGTGTCCAGCACCACCGTCCGGCTCGCATCCGCATAGTCCCCGAGATAGGCGTAATCGGTCGGATACTGCCCGTCGTAGAGCAGCAACACCTGCCGTCCCCGGACGGCCTCTGCCGCCTCGGCCAGCTCTCCCGCCGAGGCACCGCTTTCCTCCCCCAGCGGCAGGGAGGCGATCACATTCAAAGACAGATCCTCCGCCAGATAGGCCGCTGAATCGTGGAAGGTGATGCAGTCGCGGTAGGGCAGAGCCCCCGCCGCGCGCTCCAGCCGTTTTTCGATTTCCCGGATCTTGCCCAAATAGGTCTCGGCATTGGCCCGGTACGCCGCCGCGTGGTCCGGATCGGCCGCCGTCAGCGCGTCCCGCAGATTCTCGACCTGGCGGGCATACCGCGCCGGACTCATCCAGATATGTTCGTTGGCGAAGGCATCCGGTTCGTCTGCGTGATCCTCATGATCATGATCGTGCTCATGCCCCTCGACCAAGGGAACCCCCGCCGCGGTGTCCGCCACTGGCAGGTCCGGCAGCTGGGCGAGAGCGGCACTCAGAAAGGCTTCGGCCCCTGCACCGTTCAGGACGAGCAGATCCGCTTTTTTCAGCGCGATTATCTCTTCGGGAGAGAGCTGATAGTCGTGCAGGCAGCCCGTCTGCGGCTGTGTCAGGCAGGATACCGTCACCCCGTCGATCCCCCCCGCGACGTTGAGCGCGGCGGTATAGACCGGGTAAAAACTCGCCATGATGGAAAATCCCTCTGTCTGCTCGGTCCGGTATAAGCCGAGCAGGGCCGTGACGCCGAGGGAAACGGCGGTGATGCCCGCCATAAGCAAGGCCACTCCGCCAGCCAATCGTTTCATGAGCCGCTCCTCATCTCTTTATTGCAAACTGTTCGCAATAATCCTATCCTATCGCGCCGCAAAAGTCAACCCGTCCGGGAGAAAAGTTGGATAAAATTTGGAAATTCCGATCGATTTTGAATTTCTGCAGGGTTCATGGATTCTCTTTTTAGGATCCGCCTCCCTGTCTGTGCCCATTTTCAGCGGTGCGGCAATGTCGGTTGCCGTCAAAAGTTTTCGAGGCTTTTGGGAGAACTCTGTAAATAGAACCGAGCATCTTGAAACACGTTCGGCATGGCTTTTCTCAGCCCGTTCTCCCGCACGCGCCCATGATCGGAACATCCGCAGCGGCTGCTTGCGGCCGGTCTAAAACGTGTTCGACAGCCTTCCCGGTTTTTCAACCTGCACCGCCCCCTTCCGCCGAAGGTGCCGCGAAAGGGGAATTTTTTGTCCCGCGCAAATTCCCTTGTCAGACGGGCCAAAATACAGTATAATAAAGACATCCTAGGATTCTAGACCCGACCGCCTCAAGGCAGGTCGGGTTTGTATGGAGGCGTACCATGTCAATGAAACTGATTTTTGCCATCGTCAACAAGGACGACAGCGGTTCCGTTTCCTCCGCCTTGACCCGCGCAGGGTTCTCCGTTACCAAACTGGCCACCACCGGCGGCTTTCTCATGGCAGGCAACACCACCTTTCTCATGGGCACCGACGACAGCCGGGTCGACGAGGTGGTTTCCATCATCGGCCAGCACTCCCGCAAGCGCACCCAAATGGTACCCAGCAGCACCTACGGCACCAGCACCTACGCCTCCTTCCCTATGGAAGTGACGGTCGGGGGCGCCACGGTGTTCGTCACCGATATCGAACGCTATGAAAAGCTGTAATCCGGACGGTTCTCCGATGATGGTGCCGTATGCGCTTTGACCGCGTTCCGGGAAATTCACCCGATGCCGGCTTCCTGACGTTTGCCGGAAATACCGAGGCGAAAAGGCTGCTCTCTGCCTGTGTCGACGGGGGGCGGCTTCCGCACGCCCTGCTTTTTGAAGGTCCGGCCGGCTCCGGCCGGCGTACCCTGGCCCGCCTGACGGCCATGGCCGCCGTCTGTACCGGAACGGGGGACAAGCCCTGCGGAGTGTGTCTGGGCTGCCGCAAAGCAGCTGCGGGTTCCCATCCCGACATTCTCGAAGCCGGGGGAGAGGGCGGCGCCCGTTCTTTTCATATCGATACCGTCCGCACCCTGCGGGAAGACGCATACGTTCTGCCCAATGAGGCACCCCGCCGTGTTTTTCTCCTCTCGGAAGTTCAGAACATGACCGAGCAGGCGCAGAATGCCCTGCTCAAAATTCTGGAAGAACCGCCGACGAGCGCGGTGTTTCTGCTGACCTGTGAAAACCGCGGCCAACTGCTCGAGACCCTTCGTTCCCGCGTTGTGACCGTCACGCTTACCGGCGTGCCCGAAGAGGAGGCTTCCGCTCTGCTGCAAGCTCTCCTGCCGGAGGAATCCGGCGACGCGTGCCGCCGTGCCGCCATGCTCGCGGGCGGCGTGGTCGGGCAAGCTCTGCGCGGCCTGTCGGACGGCACCTTTCAGCGGGTACAGGATCTCGTCCCCGCTTTGGCGCGGGCCGTTGCGGCTCCGGCGGAACTGCCGCTGCTGCGCCTGACCGGAAAGTTGGAAAAAGACAAGGACGCCCTGCCCGGCGTTCTCAGCGGCCTTGTGCTGGTCTTCCGAGACGCTTTGGTTCTGCGCAGCGGCGGGGAAGGCTGCCTGTCCATCGCTCCCGATGCCGCGGCCGAGTTGGCGAAAACCCTCTCCCGGGAACGGCTGCTCCGGCTGCTCGAAACCGTCCAGGACCTCGACCGTATCCGGCGGAGAAACGCCAATTATACCCTGCTGCTCACCCTGTTCAGCGCCCGTCTGCGTCAGGCGGCCGGACGATGAAAATGCCACACAAAGCACGGCACACCCTCTGGAAGACCAGATTAGAAAGGTTGGATGACCATGGCCGAGATCATCGGTGTCCGTTTTAAAAATATGGGAAAAGTCTATTACTTCGATCCCGCCGGGAACACTCTTGAAAAGGGTGGCCACGTTGTGGTTGAAACCGCCCGCGGCGTGGAGTGCGGCGAGGTGGTCATTCCGAATAAGCAAGTGTCGGACGAAACCCTTGTCCGGCCGCTCAAGCCGGTTCTGCGCGCGGCGAACCCCGAGGATCTCAAACGGGCGCGGGACAACGCGGAGCGGGAGCAAAAGGCGATGGCCCTCTGCCAGGAGCGGATTGCCGCACACAAGCTGGATATGAAACTCGTGGACGTCGAGTACACCTTTGACAATTCCAAGATTCTCTTTTACTTCACCGCCGATGGGCGGGTGGACTTCCGGGAACTGGTCAAAGACCTCGCCTCGGTTTTCCGTACCCGGATCGAGCTGCGGCAGATCGGCGTGCGGGACGAGGCAAAAATGCTCGGGGGGCTCGGTATCTGCGGCCGGCCGTTCTGCTGTTCCCAGTTCCTCGGCGATTTTCAGCCCGTGTCCATTAAAATGGCCAAGGAGCAGGGGCTCTCCCTCAACCCCACCAAGATCTCCGGCTCCTGCGGCCGGCTGATGTGCTGCCTGAAATATGAACAGGAGGCTTACGAGTCCCTCTTGCGCATCACCCCCAAACAGGGCGCAACCGTCAATACGCCGGATGGGCGGGGCCAGGTGGTGGATGCCAATCTGCTGACCGGCGTCATCAAAGTCCGCCTGGAAAAAGCGCCCGACTCGCCTCTCACCGTCTATAAGCGGGAGGACGTCAAAGTCATCCGGGACGGACGCGGCAAACCTCAAAAGGAAAAGGAAGCCTCTGCGGATCTCGCGGATCTCGAATAACAGCATGCCCGGATATGGCTTTTGCCATATCCGGGCATGTTTTTTCGTTTATAGCCTGTCGGCCATGGCATCCGCCAGGCGGGCAAATCCGTCCAGGGGGATTTCTTCCGCCCTGGAAGCCGGGTCAATGCCCGCGGCCATCAGGGCCGCGCGGACAGTTTCCTTTGAAAAACCGCCGCCGGACAAGGCGTTCGCCAGCGTTTTCCGCCGCTGTCCGAACGCCGCACGAATAACGCGGAACAGCATCGCCTCGCTGCGCACTCCGCAGGGAGGCGCCTTTCGGATCCGCAGCCGCATCACCGCGCTGTCGACACGCGGGGCCGGCAGGAAGCTGCCCCTGGAAACCTGAAACAGCCGCTCGGCTTCCGCGTAATAGTCCACCGCCAGTGTCACCGCCCCGCAAGCCCGTGTCCCCGGACGGGCGCACAGCCGCTCCGCCGCCTCCTTCTGCACCAAAACCGTGATGCTGCGGGCCGGCAGCCGGCTCTCCAGCAGTCCCATGAGCAGGGGAGACGTGATATAATACGGCAAATTCGCACACACGACCAGGGGCAGCCCCGGCGCTTTCTCCTGCATCAGAGCTGCCAGATCCAGCTTCATCGCGTCTCCCTGTACCACTTCGACGTTTTCCCGGTCTCCGACCGTCTCTTCCAGCAGCGGCAGCAGTCTGCGGTCCAGCTCCACGCTGACGACCTTCTCCGCCACCCGGGCGAGCTCCCTTGTCAGCACCCCGATTCCCGGGCCGATTTCAAGCGCGGCAAATGCCCCGTCCATCTCTTCCCGGCAGGCCTCCGCCATACGGGGACACACGGACGGATTGATCAGGAAATTTTGCCCGAGCGATTTGGAAAAGGTAAAGCCGTGGCGGGTGAGCAGCGCTTTTACCTGGCCGATATCGGTCAAACTGTCCATGTGGACCTCCTAATTAATCTCGATGCGGCAGATCCGCCGCCCCAAACCCGAACGGCAGCAGAGCCCGCAGAGTGGTCTCCAACCGCTCATCCCCCTGGGCCGCGGCGCATACAACCGCCAGATCCTCTCCGGGACGGAGAAACTCCGCCAGGGCCTGACGGCAAATCCCACAGGGAGTCAGGGGCGTTTCTCCGCCCGCCACCGCCAGCATATTGAACCGGCGTTCTCCGGCCGTGACAGCGGCAGCCAAAGCCGCCCGTTCCGCACAGAGCGTTGCGCCATAGGAGGCACTCTCGACGTTTGCTCCGGTATAGACCCGCCCCGATTCCGCCAGCAGCGCCGCCCCCACGGGGAAGGCCGAATACGGGGCGTAAGCCTTCATTCGGGCCTTACGGGCTTCACGGACGAGCGTTTCTTGTTTTGTTTTTGTCGACATTTCCCGACACCTTCATAATTTTATTAACTTTTCTTTTCGATATGTGATTTTCATTTGCGTATTTCCCTCTGGTAATGTATCATAAAGAAGGGAAAGTTGCAACCGCAAGGCCGTGGTAAAAAACCACGAGATCGGTAGAGACAATTTATGGCACATTCAAGGTACACGAATAGCGAATGTGCCCGGGGTGTTTTTCCCCCAAAGACTCGGCATCAAATCCATGGCGGCGGTAAAAACCGACGGCCTCCTCGTCGGTTTCCGCTCTTACCTTACAGCACCCAAGACGGCTGACGGCGAAAGAAACGAGACTTGAGCCAACGCCGCGGCCTCTGAAAGCGGGGCTTACGGCGATATGGACGATTTCAGCGGCCGGCATGGTGCGGCATTTCAGAACAATCACGCCCATCACACAGCCGTTATCCGCACAGGAAAAGACCCGGATATGCGGATCGGATGCGTATGTATCGGCCAGACTTCTGAGTTTTTCCTCGGCAGGCATGTACAGGCTGTAAGCCAGCACATCCAAAATCTGCTGGTCATGCAGGTGGTTTTTGCTGTCCATAAATCTCATCCGGCGGCCTCCTTTTTTAAGCCATTCTCCCCCGAGCGCAATGGGCCGGCTCCCGGGACTACGAGGATTATGCGTTCGACAGCTCGCCACTTCTCGGCCCCCTGTGGTGCACGCGCTTCTCCGTCCATGTAGGAAGGGAACATAAGGTTCTTTGCGGTGTCCTTGTCAAAACACCGTAAATTTTATATGCGAGGAGAAGACAGATGGCAAGAAGAGATAAAGAGAACTATTATCTGGACATCGCC
>CABQAA010000131.1 GCA_902461995.1 uncultured Oscillospiraceae bacterium
CGCCGCGGTGGCCACGTAGACGGCGTCCGCTCCGAGCGCGATGGCCTTCACAATATCCGCGCTTGAGCGGATGCTGCCGCCCACCACGAGCGAGACGCGGTCGCGGATCCCCTCGTCCCGAAGGCGTTTGTCGACGCTGGCCAGCGCCAGCTCGATGGGAATGCCCACATGGTCGCGGATCCGGGTGGGGGCCGCGCCCGTACCGCCGCGGAAGCCGTCGATGGCGATGATGTCCGCGCCGCTCCGGGCGATGCCGCTGGCGATGGCGGATACGTTGTGTACGGCCGCGACCTTGACGATGACCGGTTTTTGGTAGCCGGTCGCTTCCTTGAGCGAGTAAACCAGCTGCCGCAGATCCTCGATGGAATAGATGTCGTGATGCGGAGCGGGGGAGATGGCGTCGCTGCCCTCCGGGATCATCCGGGTCCGGGATACGTCGCCCACGATTTTCCGGCCCGGCAGATGCCCGCCGATGCCCGGCTTGGCGCCCTGTCCCATTTTGATTTCGATGGCGGCGCCGTTGTTCAGGTAATCCGGGTGGACGCCGAAGCGTCCCGACGCGACCTGGACGATTGTATTGGCCCCATACCGATAAAAATCCTCATGCAGGCCGCCCTCGCCGGTGTTGTAATAAATTCCCAGCTCTTCCGCCGCCCGCGCCAGGCTTTCATGCGCGTTGTAGCTGATGGAGCCGTAGCTCATGGCGCCGAACAGAATCGGCATGGACAAGGACAGGTGCGCGGGCAGGTTCGGAACGATCTGCCCCGAAGCGTCCCGTTCGATTTTCTGCGGCTTGGGGCCGAGAAACACGCGGGTCTCCATCGGTTCGCGCAGCGGATCGATGGACGGGTTGGTCACTTGGGAAGCGTTCAGCAGGATTTTGTCGAAATAAACCGGATACGGCGCGGGGTTGCCCATGCTGGACAGCAGGATCCCGCCGCTGTCGGCCTGACGGTAGAGTTCGTTGATGACCGTACCGCTCCAGTTGGCGTTTTCCCGGTAGGTGTTGTCGCTCTTCACGATTTTGATCGCCCGTGTCGGACAGAAGCAGACGCAGCGCTGGCAATTGACACATTTGGCGTCGTCGCTCACCATGCGGCCGGTTTCGGATGAAAAGACGTGGACGCCATTGGCACACTGACGTTCACAGATCCGGCAGGATGTGCATCGGCTCTCGTTCCGGACGACTTCGTATTCGGGATAGATAAAATTAACGGCCATATGGTTAACCTCCATTCAGGCGGACCAGCACCGGCTCTCCGCCTTTGGGAGCCCATACCCTGTCCAGGCTGGGTTCAATTATCCGGATCGCGGCTTCCTCGCTTGCAATATATACCAGATCGTCTTTTTCCCCGACCACCATGCTGCGCAGCTTGAGGCGGTCGTTGAGCGCCATGAGGCCGCCTTCAAATCCCACCAGGATGGAGAAGGGCCCTGTGATCAGCTGGGAGGCGAAGACGTTGCGCAGGTATTCCTGCCGCTGCCGTTCTTCGGGCGGCATCTGCGCGATGGTCTGCCAAAACGGCGCGGCCAGAACCGCGGCGATTTCCTTGAAATCCAGCCCCATCTTGCGATGCAGATAATCGATCATGTAGGCGATGACTTCCGTATCGGTCTGCAGGGTACAGGTGTAGCCATACATTTCGATGGCGCGCCGGTTGGCGTCGTAGGAGGAAATCTCGCCGTTGTGGACGACGGAATATTCCAGCAGTCCGAACGGATGCGCGCCGCCCCACCAGCCGGGGGTATTGGTCGGATAACGGCCGTGGGCGGTAAAGCAGTAGCCCTCGTATTCCTCCAGGCGGTAAAACCGCCCCACATCCTCCGGATAGCCGACCGCTTTAAAAATCCCCATGTTTTTTCCGCTGGAGAAGATGTAGGCGCCGTCGATCCCGGTATTGACCCGAAATACGCATTTCGCGGTGAATTCCCGCTCGTCCAGCTGGCTTTCCGACAGCTTGGTGGGAAGGGGGGTGACGAAATACCGCCAGATCAGCGGTTCATCCGTGATTTCCTTCATCTTGCGCGTCGGAATTTTGGAAAGATTGACGATGTCGAAATGCCGCTCCAGGAAGGCCTCGCAGTCTCGCTTGGCCTCCGCGTGATCGTAAAAGACGTGCAGGGCGTACAGATCTTTATACTCCGGATAGATCCCGTATGCCGCAAAGCCGCCGCCCAGACCGTTGCTGCGGTCATGCATGACCGCAATGGAACGGATCACCTTTTCGCCGCTCATCCGCTTTCCCGATCGGTCTATGATCCCGGATATGGCACAGCCGGATGGGATACGAACTTGTCCTTCCTTCATTATAAAGCCCCCTTGCCGTCCGATTGCAAAAAGGCGTTCATCCATAAAGGCGGCCGGTGGAAGATCCGCGGAAACCCGATCCTCTTCACCGTCCTGCCGTTATGAGATGAACGCCTTTGTTCGATGCATTCAGTATATCGCGGTGCATATGGTTTGTCAAGATGATTTTGCAATAAAATGACTTATAATTTTCATATTTTAGAAATAACAGACTAAAAAACGCAGTTATATCGACTTAATTGCAGGATTAAAATAAAAAACATGCAAAAAGTTCAAAAAACCTCTTGACAGACCCGATGGATGGTGCTATACTGGCTACAGAACAGCAAAGGCGCTGTGGACGTGAGTCCGCGGCGCCTTTGTTTTTGGTTCGGAAAGGATGATGGCGATGAGTAAAGTGTATGTGCCAGACGGCTACCGGTCTCGATTGACGGTCTACGAGACCCAGAGCGCCATAGGTCTGCTGAAGAGGACGTTTGAGGATCGCCTTTCGCAGGCGCTTTCTCTCAAACGGGTTTCGGCTCCGCTGTTTGTTGAACCGCATACGGGACTGAACGACGACCTCAACGGTGTGGAACGCCCGGTCGAATTCGACATTAAGGAAACCGGCACCAACGCGCAGATCGTCCATT
The DNA here is from genome assembly GCA_902461995.1 of uncultured Oscillospiraceae bacterium. Taxonomy (GTDB): domain Bacteria; phylum Bacillota; class Clostridia; order Oscillospirales; family Acutalibacteraceae; genus UMGS1623. Next base: position 2,941 of record CABQAA010000131.1, read on the forward strand.
CCCTGGCCAAGTGGAAACGCCTGGCGCTGAAGCAGTACGGGTTTCCGGTCGGAGAAGGGCTGTATACGGACATGAACGCTGTCCGGCGGGATGAAGAGATGGATAATCTCCATTCGATTTATGTCGACCAATGGGACTGGGAAAAGCGGATTGACCGGGCCACGCGGACCCTGCAGACACTCAAGGATACGGTGTGCAGCATTGTCGGAGCCGTCTGCGATACCCAGGACCGGCTGGCCGCGGCCTATCCCGTCCTGACGCCCACGCTGTCCCGCGAGATCAGTTTTGTGACGACACAGGAACTGGAAGACCGGTTCCCGGACCTTGCCCCGAAGGAGCGGGAAAACGCGTATCTGAAGGAACACAAAACCGCATTCATCATGCAGATCGGCGACCGGCTCAAATCGGGTATCAAGCACGACGGGCGGGCCCCCGATTATGACGATTGGGCGCTCAACGGAGATATCGTATTCTGGAACGATGTGCTGGGATGCGCGTTCGAGGTGTCGTCGATGGGGATCCGTGTCGATGAGACATCCCTGGATGAGCAGCTGACCAAAGCGGGCTGCGACGACCGCCGCCGTCTGCCGTTCCATGCGGCTCTGCTGGCCGGCGAATTGCCGCTGACCATGGGAGGCGGCATCGGCCAGTCGCGGCTGAGTATGTTGCTGCTGAAAAAGGCGCATATCGGCGAAGTGCAGGTATCCGTATGGGATCGGAAGACCGTCGAAACCTGTCAGAATGCCGGCATCGTTCTGCTGTAAGGGGAGGGTATTCAAATGAAAGACGTACCGCGTGTATTCGGCAGCATGGTGTTCGGTGATGACGTCATGCGGGACAGACTGCCGAAGGATATTTACAAAGCGCTGCGCAAAACCATCGCAGAGGGCACCCACCTGGAGCTGGATGTCGCCAATGTCGTGGCCAACGCCATGAAGGAATGGGCTGTGGAAAAGGGCGCTACTCACTACACCCATTGGTTCCAGCCGATGACCGGTGTAACCGCCGAAAAGCACGACAGCTTCATCGCGCCCACGGGAGACGGCCGGATCATGATGGAATTTTCGGGCAAGGAGCTGGTGCGCGGAGAGCCGGACGCTTCCAGCTTCCCGTCAGGGGGGCTGCGCGCCACCTTCGAAGCCCGGGGCTATACCGTCTGGGATACCACCTCCTACGCGTTTATCAAGGACGGCACCCTGTACATCCCGACGGCTTTCTGTTCATACAGCGGCGAGGCGCTGGACAAAAAGACCCCGCTGCTGCGGTCTATGGAGGCCGTCAGCAAGCAGGCTCTGCGGATTCTCCGGCTCTTCGGCAACACCGCGGCCAAGCGGGTCATCACGACGGTGGGGCCGGAACAGGAGTACTTTTTGATCGATCAGGAACTGTACTGGAAGCGTCCCGATCTGGTTTACACGGGGCGGACCCTGTTCGGCGCCCGGCCGCCCAAGGGACAGGAGATGGAGGACCACTATTTCGGCAGCATCAAGCCCCGCGTAGCCGCGTTCATGCGGGAACTGGAAGAGGAGCTGTGGAAGCTGGGGGTGCTGGCCAAGACCAAGCACAACGAGGTCGCCCCAGCGCAGCATGAGCTCGCCCCGGTTTTCACCACCACCAATATCGCGACCGACCACAACCAGCTCACGATGGAACTGATGAAAAGCATCGCGAGCCGGCATGGGCTGGCCTGTCTACTGCACGAAAAGCCGTTTGCCGGCGTCAACGGCAGCGGAAAGCACAACAACTGGTCCCTGTCGACGGATACGGGCGTGAATCTGCTGGAACCGGGCGAAACGCCCTATGAAAATGCACAGTTCCTGCTGTTCCTCACCGCCGTGATCCAGGCGGTGGACGAGTACCAGGATCTGCTGCGGGTGTCGGTGGCCAGTGCCGGAAACGATCACCGTCTGGGCGCCAACGAAGCGCCGCCCGCGATTGTCTCGATGTTTCTGGGAGATGAACTGACTGAGATTCTCGAAGCGATTGAGACCGGCGCCGCCTACCACGACAGGGAAAGGCATCAGATGGAAATCGGCGCGACGGTGCTGCCGCACTTCCCGAAAGACAGCACCGACCGAAACCGTACCTCGCCGTTCGCCTTTACCGGCAACAAATTTGAGTTCCGCATGCTGGGCTCCGCGTTTTCCATCGCCGGTCCCAATATCGTGCTTAACACCGTCGTGGCCGAATCCCTGCGCGAATTTGCCGATGTGCTTGAAAACGCGGAGGACTTCCAGAGCGAGCTGGCCTCTCTGATCCGGAAAACCATCGGTCAGCACAAGCGCATCATCTTCAACGGCAACAACTATTCCGAAGACTGGGTGCACGAAGCCGAACGGCGGGGGCTGTCCAATCTGAAAAACACGGTGGAAGCACTGCCGGCGTTCGTTTCGGACAAAAGCGTGGAGCTGTTTGCCCGCCACCACGTTTTCACCCCGTCCGAAATCCGGTCCCGGTACGAAATTCTGCTGGAAAACTACGGTAAGATGCTGCACATCGAGGCGCTGACCATGGTGGATATGGTGAAGAAGGGCATCATGCCGGCCTGTTTGGCGTATCAGAGCGATTTGTCCCAGCTGCTTTGCAGCAAAAAAGCGTGCGGAGACTTTGACTGCAGCCTGGAGGAGCATTTACTCGGTCGGCTGTCCGGCTTGTCCGCCTGCCTGCTGAAAAAGCTGGAGGATTTGGAAACCGCGCTGCTGGAAACCAAAGACCAGACCGATGAGCTGACCTTGGCCAGATTCTACCGCGACCGCGTGTTCGGGGCGATGACGGCTCTGCGTCTGACTGTCGACGAGCTGGAAACGTTGGTTTCCGCCGACCGGTGGCCGTATCCCACCTATGCGGAGATGCTGTACAGTGTTAACTGAATGAAATGGCACAAAGGTGTGCGTTCACGGGCGGTTCCGTCCCGAACGCACACCTTTCAATTTTGGAGGGATGAAGAGATGTACTCAGCAGTGGATACCATTTGGGTATTGCTCGGTGCGACACTTGTTTTCTTTATGCAGGCGGGTTTCGCCATGGTGGAAACCGGGTTTACCCGGGCCAAAAACGCCGGCAACATCATTATGAAAAACCTGATGGATTTTGCAGTGGGAACCCTCGTCTTTTGGGTGATCGGATTCGGCCTGATGTTTGCAGGCGACGGCCCGTTCATCGGGGGACTGGATGTGTTCATACGCGGCGATTACAGCGGCAGCATGCCATCCGGCGCGTTTGTCATCTTTCAGACCGTCTTTTGTGCGACAGCCGCGACCATTGTCTCGGGGGCGATGGCCGAAAGGACGAAATTCGCTTCCTACCTCATATACAGCCTGGTGATCAGCGCGGTGATCTATCCCATTTCCGGACACTGGATCTGGGGCGGCGGCTGGCTCGCCC
>CABQAA010000132.1 GCA_902461995.1 uncultured Oscillospiraceae bacterium
GCGGGCATGCGGGGCGGCTCCGGCGCGACCACGCTGCGCAATATGGCCGCGACCATCAAGCGGATGATGGACTATGACTGGCAGGCGCAGAAATACAAATCGGACTACTACAGCCGCTACAGCGGCGTGAGCGCCTACCTGAACGAGATGAAGAGCATGCCGCTGGATCTCGACGAGATGATGCTGGTGTCCCCGGGCGGCCAGGTGGACCGGCATATGGCCGACTTCTTTGAGGGCGTGGCCTATTCGGCCAAGCGGTTTATTTCTTCCTTTATGTCCGACTATAGTACATTTTCCAATGCAAAGGACGAGGAGGAACTGACGGTCTGGGTCTATTGGGGGCGGGATCAGTCCCGTGTGCTCGATTTTATGATCCGCGACCTCTTCACCGCGCAGTACGGCACCACGGTACACCTCCAGGTGGTCAACGCCACGCTGGTGCAGGCCATTTTATCGGGGAAAACGCCCGACTGCGTGCTCACCATGTCCCGGACACAGCCGGTCAATATGGCGATGCGGGGCGTTTTGTACGACCTGTCCACCCTGCCCGGATACGATGAGCTGGTCAACGATCCCGCCCAGTACATGCCCGGGGCGACCATCCCGTATGAGTACAACGGTGGCTGCTACGCGCTTCCCGACACCCAGATCTTCTACATGCTGTTCTGCCGGACCGACGTGCTGGCGGAAATGGGTCTTTCGGTTCCGAAAACCTGGGAGGAGTTCCTCTACGCCGTGACCGTGGCGCAGCGCTATAACCTGCAGATCGGCATTCCGTACGCCCGTATTTCGGATGTATCCACCATGGAGGTCGGCATTGGGGCCCTGAATCTCTTCCCGACCTTCTTAAATCAATTCGGCGGGAAAATGTACAACGACACGCACACGGCGACGGCGCTGACATCTCCCGAGGCCATCCAGGCGTTCACTTATTGGACCGAGCTGTACACGAAATACAAACTGCCTATGGATTACGATTTTTCCACCCGGTTCCGCACCGGGGAAATGCCCATGGCCATCGCCACATACGACCAGTATGCCATGCTGAGCGTGGCGGCGCCCGAGATCAGCGGCCGCTGGGAGATGGCGGAGATCCCGGGCCTCATGCAGGCAGACGACAGCATCAACAATACGGCCGCGGGCGGCGGCACCGGCTGTGTCATCCTTGGGGACAGCCGGAACGTCGATAAGGCCTGGGAATTCCTGAAATGGTGGGTCAGCGCGGATACGCAGTATCGCTACGCGTCCGATATCGAATCGGTTTTGGGGATTTCGGCCCGCCCCTCCACGGCCAATGTCACGGCTTTCAGCCGCCTGGCCTGGAAGGGCAACGGACGCGAGACCATGCTGGGGCAGTGGGAGAAACTCAAAGAAATTCCTGAGGTGCCCGGCGGGTATTTTACGGCCCGGGCGATCGATCAGGCGTATTGGAACACGGCGTATATGTATAAAAATCCGCGGGATATGCTCATCAAATGGAGCAAGGAAATCGACAGCGAAATCACCCGCAAGCGCCGGGAGTATCATCTGGACGGTTGAGCACGTCCGGCTACATCAGAAAGGTGTGACGTTTCATGCAAGCCGTTCTGCCTGTGAAAAGCATGTCCCGGCCGAACCGGATTAAGCATTCTTTCCGGTCGCGCGTGCCGCTGTATATCATGCTGGCGCCGTTCCTGATTTTGTTCTTTTTGTTTACGGTTCTGCCGATTCTCACCTCCGTGATCCTGAGCTTCTTCAACTACGACATGGTGACGACACCGTCGTTTGTCTGGGTGGAAAATTTCAAGCGGATGTTTCTGGAGGATTCGGTTTTTCTGATTTCGGTCCGGAACACGCTGTTCATATCCGTCATCGCCGGACCCATCGGTTTCGCGCTGGCGTTTATCCTCGCTTGGATCATCAACGAATTCAATCCCCATGTCCGGGGGCTGCTGGCCTTTCTCTTCTATTCGCCGGCTCTGGCGGGAAACGTGTATTTCATCTGGTCCATCCTGTTCAGCGGCGACAGCTACGGCTATGTCAACAGCCTGCTCATGTCGATGGGCTTTATCAGTTATCCGATACAGTGGCTCAAGGAGCCGGCCTATGCCATGTCGATCGTCATCATCGTGCAGCTGTGGCTGAGCATGGGCGTCACCTTCCTGGCGAATATCGCCGGATTGCAGAATGTCAACACCGAGCTGTACGAGGCGGGCGTCATTGACGGCGTGACCAACCGCTGGCAGGAGATGTGGTATATCACCCTGCCGTCGATGAAAAACATTCTGCTGTTCGGCTGCGTCATGCAGATTCAGTCGACTTTCTCCGTCAGCTATGTCGCCACCACCCTGACCGGCTGGCCCAGCACCAACTACTGCACCGAGACGATCGTGACCCATCTGACGGATGTGGGGACGGTCCGCTTCGAAATGGGCTATGCCGCCGCCATTTCCGTGTTTCTGTTCATCCTGATGGCGGTTACACGGGTTCTGATCGGCAAACTGCTCGATATGGCCGGCCGCTGATGAACAAGCGGCGATATTCCATGGATAGGGGAATGGGAGCATGAGAAGATTCACCAAATCGCAGACGCGGCGGTATACCCGTTCCCGAGCGGGGAATATCCTGTTGTTTCTGCTTCTGCTGGCGGCGGGCTTATTCACGATTCTGCCCATGATTTATTCGGTTGTGACGTCGTTCAAGCCGCTTGAAGAGCTGAAGCTGTTTCCGCCGACCCTGCTCACCGTCAAACGGCCGACTCTGGCGAACTATGCGGCACTGCCGACTCTACTGACCAGCTTATCCGTGCCGCTGTCCCGGTATGTTTTCAACAGTGTGTTTGTTGCAGTGGTCACGGTTGTGCTGCACATATTCATTGCGTCCATGGCCTCTTTCGTCATGGCCAAGACCGACCTGAAGGGCCGGCAGATCCTCTACTGGGTCGTGCAGTTCGCCCTGCTGTATAACGCGTATACGCTGGCGATTCCGCAGTATCTGATTTTTACCAAAATGGGGATTATCGACACCTTATGGGTTTACATACTGCCGTATTTACCCTCGACCCTCGGCGTTTTTCTGATGAAACAGTACATGGACGACAGCGTGCCGGTGGCGCTGCTGGAGGCGGCCCGCATCGACGGCGCTGGATATTTTTCTATCTACTTCCGCATCGTCATGCCGCTGATTAAGCCGGCCTGGCTGACCCTGCTTCTGTTTGCGTTCCGGGATATGTGGTCGCTGCAGCCGACCGGCACGATTTTCAGCGAGGAAATGAAAACGCTGCCCTATGTTTTGACACAGGTAGTCAGCGGAGGACTGGCCCGGGCGGGAAGCGCCATGGCGGCCACGGTTTTGATGATGATTCCGCCGATTATTGTCTACCTCATTTCGCAGTCGAATGTCATGGAAACCATGAGCAGCGCCGGCATCAAGGACTGAAGCCGGATACGGAGGTGCGCACATGCGAACAAAACAACAACATCGGCCGCCGCGTCGTGGGAGGCGCGTGCTGCTCACGGCTTTGGCCGCAGCCCTGGCGGCGCTGCTTTTCGGCCTTCCGGCCTCGGCCGCAGAACTGGACGGGAATCCGTATGTCACCTACAGCAAGGAACAGAATACCCTGTCCACGCCCCAGCGGCCTACGTTTGAAGTTGACCGGGTAATCGGCGGATCGGAACTCGGAGTGGAAGACTTGGAAGAGCCGAACGATCTGGTGACCGATCCGGAGGGGCACGTCTATATACTCGACAGCGGCAACGGTCGTATCGTGATGCTCCGCCCGGATCTGAGTCTGGCGGGCATTCTGGATCATTTTGAATATCAGGGTTCCGTGCTCGATTTTACCAACGCCCAGGGGATGTTTATCTCGGCCGATCGTGAACTGCTGATCGCGGATACCGACAACAAGCGGGTCATTGTGGCAACCTTGGACCAGCAGGTCAAGGAAATCCTGACGCTGCCGGACAGCGATGTCATCCCCTTGGATTTCCAATACCGCCCCAGGGCGGTGATCAAGGACCAAAAAGGATTCACCTACGTCCTCAGCGACGGTTCTTATTACGGGGCGCTCGTGTATTCACGGGACAACACCTTTTTCGGATTTTTCGGGGCCAATATGGCGACCCCTGACCTGCTCAGCAACGTCACCCGCGTGATCAAGAGCTTTTTTATGGATGACTCCGGCTCCCGGGTGCAGAAGCTGCCGTACCAGTTCACCAACCTCTGCATCGACAGCGAGGATACGCTTTACAGCCTGACCTCTGTGACGGAAAGCGGGCGGGGACAGGTGCGGAAACTCAGCCCCGGCGGCGATAATGTGCTGCGGTATACCAGTTTTTACGACAGCGTCAACGCCGATTATTACGCGTTCGGAGACGGAATCGGCTATAAACTGATCACCGGCGAAGGCCGGTCGACGGCGTTTTCCGATCTGGCGGTGGATGACGCCGGCCTCATTTACATCCTCGATCAGACATACGGCAAGGTGTTCATCTACGATCAGTCCTGCCACTCTCTGTCGATTTTCGGTACCGGGCTGGGGCAGGGAACGCAGGCCGGCTCCTTTGTCCTGCCGAACGCCCTGGCCGTACATGGCGAAGACGTGCTGGTCCTCGACAGGACAAAAGGGTCTTTGACGGTATTCAAGCCCACGCCGATCATGGGACTCATCCGGCAAGCGACGGTGCTGGACCAGAAGGGAGAATATCAGCAGGCGCAGCCTCTCTGGGAAGAGGTCCTGTCGCAGGACCGCAATTTCAAACAGGCCTACAGCGGCATTGCCAAGGCGCTGTATGAGCAGGGCGACATGCAGACCTCGATGGAGTATGCCAAGATCGCGAAAGACCGGGTGACCTACGCGCAGGGATTCGAAGTGGTGCGCTCCGCGTTTATCGGCGCGAATTTCTGGTGGATTCTGCTGCTGCTCGCGGCAGTGGTCGGAGGCGTTGTGTTTCTGGCCGTTTATACGTCAAAGAAACAAGTGGTGCTCGTCGGCAATACGAAAATCCGAACGGTATTGCACACTTTTATCCATCCGCTCGACACGTTTGGTGCGGTCCGATGGAAGGGGCATGGCTCCCTCTTTATTGCCGGACTCATCCTGCTGCTCTACTACGGCTTGTCCGTATTCGGGATTCTCAAGGGCGGCTTCATGTATTATGACGTCAACCTGGAATGGTACAGCGCCCTCTACACCTTCCTGCCGACGGTGGGGCTCATGATTTTGTGGGTGATCATCAACTGGGCGGTGTGCACCCTGCTCGAAGGCAAGGGGAAAATGCGGCATATCTTCACCGTCGCCTGCTACGCCCTGCTGCCGAAGCTGATCAGCACCATCCTGATGCTGGTGTTCTCCTACACGCTGCTTCCGGATGAAAACGGCATCATCGGTATTGTCAACACCGTGTGCGACATCTGGTTTTATCTGCTCATGTTCCTCGGCGCGATGACGGTGCACGAATTTACCTTTGCACGAACGGTCGGCACCACGATTCTGACCCTTCTCGGTATGGCGCTGGCGGTCTTTATTATCCTGATGGTTCTCATTTTGTTCCAGGATTTTTATTCGTTCATTGTGTCCGTGATCAAAGAAACCGCCTTCCGGCTGAAAGGATGAGGTTGCCGATGCGTGCGAAAAGATGGATGGCGCTGCTTGTGTCGGTTTTGCTGCTGATGCCGCTGGCGACCGCCTGTTCTTCCAAGGGGACGGCCTCGAGAGGCTCATACGATTCCACCAATAGCCTGACGTCCGCGAAAAGCGGAACCTTGGCCAGCAACAAGCGCTTTACGCTGCTTTGGGACGAATCGACCAAATCGATTTTCCTGCAGGACAAACAGACCGGAAAGATCTGGGGAACCGTCCCGTACGACTACTATTTTTCCGGAGCTTCGAACGCGGACCTGCAGCTGTATTCCGCGATCACCATCGATTATATTGAACCGATCAACCAGCAGGTCAAGCAGATCGAAAGCTATCCCGGCGTCATGAACGGCCGGACCATAGCGAAAGCGATCGACGGCGGCGTCCAGATCACCTATTGCTTCGACAAACAGCAGATCGCGGTGCCGGTTCAGTATCTTCTGCGGGACGACAGCCTGGAAATCCGCATCATGGTCGCCGATATCATCGAAAGCGACAACGAAATTTATCAGATCCAGCTGGCTCCCTTCCTGGCGTCGGTGGCAAACGATACGCCCGGCGGCTACCTGTTCGTGCCTTCGGGCAGCGGGGCGCTGATGACGGCCGATACCACGTCGCGGGACCCCCGGACCTTCCGGGACGATGTTTACGGAAAAGATCCGAC
>CABQAA010000133.1 GCA_902461995.1 uncultured Oscillospiraceae bacterium
CGGACACCCTGTTCGCCTATTACAGCTGCCTGGCCGACATCAACGAAAACTGCCATGCGAAGGGCCTTGCCTGGCACATGCCCGAACCGTATGAGTTCTACACCCCCGAGGCCGTCGCCCGGATCGACCGCATCGCCGCTCAGGCCGAAAGCCTGCTGCCGCAGCTGACCGGAGACGAGCGCGCCCGAGTGGAAAGCCAGCTGGCCCTGTGGCGGAAGGCCCGGGATGTGGTGGAACAGAGCCGACGGGATGCCCAATCCGAATTGGAGGAGCCGAACGCAACATGACGACACTGACTTTTGACGAGCTGACCATCCGGTCGGGCCATCTGGGCGGCGAGGGAAATCTGCCCTCCATTCTGCCCGTGATCAACGTCCAAACCGAGAAAAGCACCAAACTGGACGAGGACGATGAGATTTTCTTTGACATCGGCAAAATCCGCAGCATCTTCCCCTACAACCAGCAGGATCTCTACGACCGCGCCCTGGAACCCCGTGTTTTCCGCACCGCGGTGCTGGAAAACGACTATTTGCGCGCCGAGTTCCTGCCGGAACTCGGCGGGCGGCTGTGGTCCCTCTTCGACAAAAAGGCCGGGCGAGAGCTGCTCTATGTCAACGACGCGGTGCGGTACTGCAATCTCGCGCTGCGCAACGCCTGGTTCAGCGGCGGTGTCGAATGGAATATCGGCATGATCGGACACAGCCCCTTCACCTGCGAGCCCCTGTTCACCGCCCGCCTCGAGGCGGAGGACGGCACCCCCATCCTGCGGATGTATGAGTACGAACGGCTGCGCGGCGTCACATACCAGATGGACTTTTCCCTTCCGGAAGGCTCTCCCCTCCTGCTTTGCCGGATGCGGATCACCAATCTGCAAAACAAAACGATTCCCATGTATTGGTGGAGCAACATCGCCGTACCGGAAAGCCCCGACCGCCGCATTGTGGTGCCGGCCGACGAATCGTATTTCAGCTTCTGGAACGTCGTGGCCAAGACCCCGATTCCGATCCGGGCGGGCAAGGACGTCAGCTATCCGGTCAACACCGAATGCTCGATGGATTATTTTTATCGCATTCCGGAAAACAACCGGAAGTACATCGCCTGCCTCGACAAAGACGGATACGGCCTGGTCCAGACCTCCACCCGCCGTCTGAAAGGCCGGAAGCTGTTCGTCTGGGGTCAGAGCGAAGGCGGCCACACATGGCAGCGTTTTCTCACCGACAAGGCCGGCGACTACTCCGAAATCCAGGCGGGACTCGGACACACGCAGTATGAATGCCTGCCGATGCCGCCCTGTTCGGTTTGGGAATGGGTGGAGGGATACGGCGCGATGGCGGCCAATCCCGCTAAAGTCCACGGAGATTGGGCGGACGCCCGCCGTGAAGTGGAAGCCCAGCTCGACGCCCGCATGGCAGCGGCGGATCTTGAAGACTATTTGTCAAATTCCCGTGCCGACTTCGTGCATAAAAAGGGTACACTAATCGGACGGGGTTCGGGATTCGGCGCTCTGGAAAACCGGCGACGAGAACGGACGGGCGAACGCCTCCTGCCTGCACACTTGGACTTCGGCGATCCGGGAGACGCCCAGCGGCATTGGACGGAACTGCTCGAAACCGGCCGCCTCCCCTGCCCTGCTCCCGACGAGGTGCCGCCTTCCTATCTGGCGGACGACGCCTGGTTTGCCTTGGTACGGCAGGCGCGGGAGCAGGATCCCGACAACTGGTACGCCGCCTATATGGAAGGACTCTTTCACATGAGCCGCAGCGCGTACGCCGAGGCCGAAGCCTGTTTTCGCGCCTCCCTGGATCGGGAAACCTCCTGCTGGAGCCTTTATGCGCTGGCGGTCTGCCGCTATGCGCAGGGGGACACGGATGGCGGCATCCCATACATTCTGGACGCGATGGACCGGCACCCGGACGATGTCTCCCTGGCCCGGGACGGCTTCCGTTTCCTGCAGGAGTGCGGAAAGAACGACGAAATCGTCAAACGCTGCTCCGCTATGAATCCTGAACTCCGGCAAGACGGTAAGCTGAAATTTTATCTGGCGAGTGCCTACGCCCATCTCGGAGAGCTGGACAAGGCCGAGGAGATCCTGTATGAAAACGGCTGCCTCGTGGTGCCGATCATCCGGGAAGGCGAGCTGTCTCTGACATCCCTGTGGTTTTACATCGAGGAACAGAAACACAAAAACCGGGGCGAAACCTTTGACGAGAATGCTGTCCAGCCCCCTGCGTTTCTCGATTTTCGGATGGGGGAAGCCGACGTTTAGGCGATAGCATCCACGCTTACCGGAATAGAAACGGAGGAGTTCCCTTTGCTGCGTGGCCTCAAGTTTCACTTTGACAACGAATATGTGTCCGAACCCGTCCGATACGGCCCCGTTCTGCTCTGGCAGATCGGGGATATCGGATGCGATCCCGGCTATGTGGTCAAAGATCATGAACAGTATTGCTACGAAATCACCTGTGTGGTCGGCGGCTGCGGCACCATTTGCAGCGGCGGTCCCGAGTTTCCGATCCGCAAAGGACAGTTCTATCTCAACCGTCCCGGCGAAATTCACCGCATCCGCTCGGATTTGATGGATCCTATCCGGTATTTTTATCTGGGGTTCGATTTTGACCGAGCCTATATGGATGCCACTTGGAAGGCGGTCAAAAAGACCTTCGACGAATGTACCCATCCCCTTCTGACGGATATTTTCGACATCAACGCTTCGTTTTCCGCAGCTTTCAACGAAATGATGGACAAAGACAATGTCACGCAGGAGCTTATCCGGTGTTCCATTTATCAGATTTTGCTGCTGGCCTACCGGTCTTTTAATCAAAAGAAGCCGCAGCGCTATATCTCCGGAATGTCCACGGATCAATCCAGCCAACTCGTGTATTCCATCATCAATTACATCGACGCCAACGTCTGCGCCATCGAGTATCTCCACGACATCAGCCATCAGGTGGGTTACAGCTACACCTATATCTCCCGGCTTTTCACCAAGGTCGTGGGAAAGTCTCTTCAGGCGTATTACAACGAAAAACGTTTTGACAAAGCCGTCAGCTTTTTAAAAATGGGGATGCAGAGCAAGGATATCGCGAGCCTGCTCAAATATAAAACGCTCAACAGTTTCAGCAAAGCGTTCAGCAATCATTTTGGCATGTCGCCGTCTGAATATCGGGATATGCTCAAGAAACAGGAAGCGGACGATTCATAAGCCCATCCGCGTTTCGGGACATTGGAACCGGGAATCACACCATCAGTTGGAGAAATGAGGCCAGTTATGAAAATCATGGGGCTCCATTGCGGACGGGTCGGCATCCGCGGACTGGTATGCAATCACAATGGCCGTATTCTGAATACCGCACGAATGGCGATTGCCGCAGAAGACGGTGCTATTCCGTATATTCGGAACATCCAGTCCTTGATCAACACCCTCGCGCAATCGAACAGTGGGATTGACGGGGTCGGCATTGCCTGTTCCGGACAAATCAATCCGCAGACCGGCCTTGTCATGAAAACCATTGTTCCTGGATTTGTCGGCACCGATCTGCGGGCGCTTGTTCGTTCCGTACTGGATACCGAAGTCTATGCGGAGAGCAGCGCCAATGCGGCGCTGCTGGGCGAGCATTGGCTCGGGGCGACAAAAAAGCATAAAGATGTGGTGCTTATCAAATTGGGGGTCGATGTAGAGTTTTCGGCCCTGGCCGGCGGACAGCTTCAAACCGGCGGCGACGCCTTCCCGAACCGTCTGAGGATCCTGCCGGACGGCGGTGACCATATCACAACCGAGGCGCTCTACCGGAATTTAGAACAGGCGCTCGGACACATCGTCTGCTTTGAAGAATACCAGGAACTCTACCGCAAGGGACATCCCGGTATTGTGGCTGTGCTGCAGGATTATGCCGCCAATCTGGCGGTGGCTCTGTCAAATATCGAACGCCTCCATCATCCGGAAATCATCCTGATCGGCGGAGAATTGGCGGTTTGGTACGACATCCTCTGTCCTCTTCTGAAAACGGAGATGAACAGCCGGAGGATGACTGTGCCGGTGAGGGATGGACTGCTTGGGCCCGATGCGGCGTCGCTTGGCGCGGTGCGGGTGTGCCTGAATCATTTTATGACCGAACGGCAGGCCATGGCGGCGGGACTGGAAGTCCACAGGGCCTGACACGGCGATATTAACCCTTCACCGCGAAAGGAATGGTTATACGCATGAAACGAGCACGAACCGGTTTATCCGTTCTTTTGGCGTCTCTGATGGTCCTGTCCGCCGTTCCGTTTTCCGCAGCTGCGGCCGCGGAAAACGAAGAGAGCCTTCCGGATTACAGCGGACGGTCCGACAGCTTCGTCCGGTACTGCCAGGCATATAAAGACCGTCCGGCAGCCACGGACACACTGTCGCTGAACGCTGCCGACGCCATCCTGTCCCCTACGCTTTCGGAAAGGCGGGAGGACGGTTCCGTCCGGATCGAAACCGACGGGTATATGGAATGGACCTTTTCGGCAGAGAAAAGCGGCGTGTATGAACTGCAGCTTGCGTACATGGCATCCACGGGCAAGGGCCGCAAACCGCAGATCACTCTGGAGCTTGACGGACGCGTTCCATATACGGAGGCGGCCGATTATGAGCTCAGCCGGGTCTATCGGGATGCCGGCGCCATCGAACAGAACGCCAAGGGTGACGATCTCATTCCCGAACAGGTAGAAGTGGAACGCTGGCAGGAACAGCCTCTTCTCGACACATCCGGCTTAACCGGGCGGAACCTCTGCCTGTATCTGGAAGAGGGGAACCACACCGTCCGGCTGTCCTGCGGGCGAGAAAGTCTATTGATCCGCGCACTCTCCCTCACTCCGGCCCTCTCCGTCCGTTCCGATGCGGACGCGGCCGCCCTCTACCAGGCGGAAGGCTATGTCCAGCCCGGAGGATTCATGAAGATCTACCAAGCCGAAACGGCGCTGGAGAAATCCGACGTGGTGCTTTATCCGACTTACGATCGCACCAGTCCCGCAACCGAGCCCTACGATGCGGTGCGCATCCGGCGGAACACCATCGGGAAGGGATCCTGGAGCGAACAAGGCATGTGGATTTCCTATCGGATCGACGATATTCCGGAAGACGGCCTCTATTACTTGACCATCAAATTCCGCCAGGCCGAAGCCATCGGCGTGACCACCTTCCGGAACATCTACATAAACGGCTCTATCCCCAGTAAAGCCTATGAAAATGTCTCCTTCCCCTACGGTGTGGACTGGAACCGGAAAACCATTGTGGACGAAAACGGACAGCCTTGCCCGATCTATCTGACCAAGGGGAAAAACGAGATTCGCATGGAAGTGAGCCTCGGGCCTTACGTCGAGGTGATGCAGCAGGTCGACGAATCGATTTACACGCTCAACCAACTCTATACTCAGATGGTGATGATCACGGGCACCACCCCCGATTCCTACCGCGATTATGAACTCGACAAGGAAATTCCAGGGCTCCTGGACGCCTTCCAGGAACAGGCCGATGCTCTGAACGCCGCTGCCGCGCTGTTCGAGACCCTCGGCGGCGAGGAAAAAAGCCAGAGTGAGGATATTCTCAGCATGGCGAGGCGGCTCGAAAGCCTGATAAAAGATCCCCGCTCCATCCACAAACGCCTTTCAAGTTTCCGCGAGGGCATCAGCGGGCTCTCCTCCTGGCTGTCCGACCGGACCAGCCAGCCGCTGGAGATGGATTATCTGATCGTCCATTCGGCCGATCAGGAGCTGCCTTCCCCCCGCGCCTCCTTCTGGCAGCAGACCGTCCATTTCTTTAAGACCTTCTTCGCCTCCTTCATGGAGGATTACAGCACCGTGGGCGGCACCTCCGGGAAGGGCATCACGGTTTGGGCCAATATCGGGCGGGACCAGATCCAGGTCATCAAAAACATGGTGGTGGATCAGTTCACCCCGTCGACCGGCATCGACGTGACCCTCAGCGTCGTGCAGACCGGATTCATCGAAGCGACGCTCGCGGGCCGGGGGCCCGACGTGGCCATCGGTATGGCCAGAGGGCAGCCCGTCAACCTCGCCTGCCGGAACGCCCTGCTCGACTTCGATGCCTACGAAGGCTTCGACGCCATGAAGAGCCGGTTTGCGGACACCGCCTTTGTCCCGTATCAGTATCAGGGAAAAACCTACGCCATTCCCTGCACCCAGACCTTTTACATGCTGTTCTACCGCAAGGATATCCTCTCCCAGATGGGCATTTCACCGGTGAAATGCCCATCTGGGAGAGGATATCC
>CABQAA010000134.1 GCA_902461995.1 uncultured Oscillospiraceae bacterium
CCCGCCAGTCCGATCCCAAGAGCGGCGCCTTTGTTTCCCCCGACTGCAGCGGGTATATCCCCTGCATCCAGCTTTGTGTCTGTTATGACCGGCTCGGGGACCGCGAAAAAGCCGCCGCCTATAACGAACGGGCGGAAAGCTACAAGCCGGGGGACGCCGCCTGCCGCTACAACCGTGCTTATTTTGAAAATGTACAATAGGCCGGCCCCCAGCCGCTTCCGATTCCCGCGTCGTTTGGACCGGCCCCCGCTCATATCCTTCGGATATGGCCCCGCGCGTTTTGACGAAGACATGGCCCCCATCCACTTCCGATTCCCGCGTCGTTTGGGCCGGCCTCCGCTCATATCCTCCGGATATGGCCCCGCGTCTTTTGACGGTATCACGGCCCCCAGCCGCTTCCGATTCCCACGTCGTTTGAAATCGCCCTTCGTTCGAAAAAGGGGCGATCGTGTCGCCCGAGGAGACCACAGGTAACTGGAAGCGGCTGTCTCTCTTTTCAGAGCGGCAGCCGCTTTCTTTGTTTTTTCGGAGATGGCACAGTCTGCTACAGCTTTTCTCTCTTTATCTGTCCTGCCCCGCTACTTTTGAAATTAAAATTCTAATTTAAAATACATTTTTCTATTGTGTTCTTTCTCGCTTTCTTTATTGAAAGATATATTTACACCTGTTTTTAAATTATTAAGCGCACTATCAATTTTAAATGCCGTACTCATAGACATTGTAGCAGCATTTGAACTACTTAATTCAATGGTATAAGTAGTAATTTCATCTCTGCTTAAATCAGAACATCGCATTTTTATCAAGTTGAGCACATTATTATCATTTGCAAACCAACACAAATCGGGCTGAACAGGTTTTCTTCCTGATGCGAATACTACTTCCGCAACTGATTTGCTCTTATTTTCGGTAGTATGTCGTTCTTCTTCACCAGTTGTAGCATTAGCTAACTTTGCATTTATTATAGCCGATTTAGTAGTGTTTTGGTTTTCAAATGATGTTTCTACCATTTCAACCCAATAATGTTTTGCACCTAACGAATATGCGATATGTTGAAGTTCTGCCAATCTAGATTCTTGCATATTTGAAAAATAACAATCAATACTTATAAATTTATTTCTATTATGTGGGTCAACATAATAGACCGAATCACAGATTGCCGCAGGAAGAAATCTTAGTCCGCTAAACCCGATTGCTTCATCATATAAGTGCAAAACCTCTACACCTTTTTCATTACTTAACCAACCAATAGCCCCCTCGCAAACCTCAATATCTTTTCTAACGGCATCATCCACAATTCTAATCAAATTCGGTAATTTGAAGTCTATTGCATGATAGTCATCAGGAAATAAGGGATGTAATTTTTGGATTAATGCTTCTAAATTTTTAGCTTGCTGAACTTCAGCCATAACTTGTGCCCTTTCGGCTAACATCTGTGCATTATCTTTAACAACTCCTGCAACGGCTTTACCTGCCGCACCCACTTTTGCTGCCGCCGCTTTAAACACTTCCACACCTTTTACAAAATCCACTTTTTTCATTTCCTTATCACCTCAAATTTATTAAATCCCAAAAAATGAAGTCATATTTCCTCTTGTAAGCAAAAAAATCCGTCTTTTTTGTAAGCGGCGGTATCCAGACTGTATAACGGCAGCGCTCTCCGCGCATACTTTTGCATGAAACAATCTCTCCTGGTAAAGATGGGTGGAACATGCTGAGGATCGTAGAAAACTCTCTGACGGCGGAAACATATGGCCGTTTGAGGGACAAAGTACGGTTCCGTCCTTATTCGCCGGACGATGCCGCTGCCGCTCTGCGGAACAGTCTTTTCACAACCGAAGTGCGGGAAGATACCGAGACGCTGGGAATCGCCCGCGTCGTTGGGGACGGCCGCATCGTCTTTTTCATCAAGGACGTGGTGGTCGACCCCGCCTGTCAGGGACGGGGGATCGGCCACATGCTTCTGGATTCCCTCCTGCGGTATATCAACGGCGCGGGCTGCAAGGGCGCGTATGTCGGACTGATGGCAACTCCCGGGACCGAGGGATTCTACCAAAAATACGGCTTTATACAGCGTCCGGCTCCGGGACTCGGCCACGGCATGGTGCAGTTTACCCCCGTGCCGCTGTCCGAACCGGCCGCCGCCCTATCCGGCCGGACAAGCCATAATACCTAACCATCCTACAAAACTGCAAAAGGAGGAAGTCCTATGAATAAACGCCCCATCATCATCGATACCGATCCCGGAATCGACGACGCCGTTGCCATCGCCATCGCCCTGTTCAGCGATGAACTCGATGTCCGTCTCCTCACCACGGTTGCGGGGAACGTGTCGCTCGACAAAGTGACCTACAACACCCTGCGGCTGCTCAAGTTTTACGGCAAGGAGGTTCCGGTAGCCAAAGGCGCCGACGCCCCGCTGATCCAGCCGTTCCTTGACGCGAGCAACGTCCATGGCGTCAGCGGGATGGAAGGCTTCGACTTCGATGAACCGGACGATCACCTGCTGCTGAAGGAAAATGCCGTGGAAGCGATGCGGAGGGTGATTATGGAAAGCGATCAGCCCATCACCCTCGTGCCCATCGCCCCCCTGACCAACATCGCCCTGCTGTTAAAAACGTTTCCGGAGGTTAAGGGCCATATCCGGGAAATCGTCATGATGGGCGGCTCGGCCTCCCGCGGAAACAAGGGCGTCATGTCGGAATTCAATGTCGCCACCGACCCGGAAGCGGCCAAGATCGTGTTCGATTCCGGACTCCCCCTCGTCATGGCGGGGCTGGACGTGGGCTGGAAAGCGCTCGTTCTGCCCGAAGACAGCGCCCGGCTGCCGGGCCTCGGGGAGGTAGGGCGGATGGCCTACTGCCTGTTCCAGAAATACCGGGGCGGCAGCATGAAAACCGGGCTGAAAATGTACGACAGCTGCGCCATCGCCTATCTGCTCGAGCCGTCCATGTACCAGATGGAAGAGGCCACTGTGGATATCGAACTTGCCGGCAGCATGACCGCCGGCTGCACCGTCGTCGATCTCAAGGGATATCTCGACCGACCACACAACGCGAAAGTCTGCATGGACATTGACCAGGACCGTTTCCGCGCCTGGTTCTTGGAAAAAATCGCAACCTGCATCTAACCCCCGGAGGGGGACCGTATAGAGTCTGAAGGAGGCAAATTCATGTCCGCTGTTATCATGTACGGTTCGGCGATTATTGCCGTTGCCGTCGTGATCTTTATGCTCATCAAGAAGATGGACATCAAGATCACCCTGTTCCTCATGGGCGTCCTGCTCATGTTCATCGGCATTGCCATGGGCAATGGCATCGGGATCAAAGACTTTGCGTCGACCGGCGCCGTCTGGCTCGATCCGCTCAAGGCCATTGCCGACCAGTTCAAAGACACCTTGCGTTCGGCCGGTTTCATCATTCTGATCCTGGGCGGCTACTCGGCGTATATGAGCCATATCGGTGCCAACGACGTCACGGTCAGCGTCCTGACCAAGCCGATCCGGCATATCAAGTCCGCCTATATCCTGGTGCCGGTGGTCTTCCTGCTCGGCAATCTACTCTCCCTGGTCATTCCGAGCGCATCGAACCTCGCCATCATCCTGCTCGCGACCCTCTTCCCGGTTCTGGTGAAGTCGGGCATGAGCACCCTGACGGCCGCCGGCGTCATCGCCACCACCGCCACCGTCATGCCCACTCCGCTTGGCAGTGACAACGTCGCCATCGCGGAAGAACTGGCGAAGACGAGCGAGTTCGCGGGCCTGACCCCCACCGATTACGTGTTCCGCTTTCACGCAATGGTCTCCATCCCCACTCTCATCGTCATGGCCCTGATGCATTATTTCTGGCAGAAGTGGATGGACAAAAAGGCCAAAGCAAAGGGTGAACTCGGCTCCGCCGGGGACGCGGATATCCAAGAGGCCAAGCACATCGAAGGCGGCGCGCTCTTCAAGACCGTCTATGCCATCCTGCCCCTGCTGCCCATCCTGCTGCTGATTGTGGTCTTTTTCATCGGTTCTTTCACCAATCTCAACGTGAACATCAGCGTGGAAGTCGCCGCGCTCTTCTCCTTTGTGGTGGCCATTGTATGCGAAATCATCCGCCACCGTAAAGCCCGGGCCGCACTCGACGGCACTGAAGCCTTCTTTAAAGGCATGGGCGGCGCGATGCCCATCGTGGCCCTGCTGGTGGCGGCATCCGTATTCGTCACGGGTCTTAAGGCCATCGGCCTGATCCAGGCGCTTCAGGATGCGATGGTCGGCATTCAGGGCGGCGGCCTCGGCTTTGTCCTGCCCCTGATCCTGGTCGTCTTAACTGCGCTGATCGTTCTGCTCAGCGGCAGCGGCACCGCTCTGTTCTTCGCCATGGTGCCTCTGATGGTCCCGCTGGCTGCGGCGGCAGGCATCAACGTCCTGGCCATCAGCATCCCGATGGGCCTCGCGGGCAACCTCCTGCGGGCGGTCTCCCCGGTCGCGGCCGTCACGGTCATCGTGGCCGGATCGGTCAAGCGAAGCCCCATCGAAGTGGTTAAGCGCACCTCGGTGCCTATGATCGTCGGCACCGTCTTCATGTTCGTTCTCTCCATGATCGTCTTCCTGCCCATGGGCGCATAAAACCGTCTCAGAAGCCCCCGGATTACGTCCGGGGGCTTCTTTTCGGCAGTGGCTGGAAATGCGCATGGCCATATGGTACAATATACCTATCCTATGGTGTGCGGGAGGAGATTCTGAATGCGAACATGCGGGCGGTGGCTGTCGAGACTGTTTAAAATCCTGACGATTCTGGGGCTTTGTACCTTGCCGGTCTGGTGCGCTCGATACGACTGGCCCTGGCCGCTCACTCTGGCGGCGGCACTGGTGCTGTCGGCGCTGTACCTTCTGCTGCATATCCTTCCGCGAAGGGAAAAGGGTGTGCCAGTCCGTCTGAACATACTCATCGGCGGCTATGAGCTGGTGCTCTGCTCCGCCCTCTCGTTTGCCGCCGCGTGCGGCTTCTTTGTGTGGCTGTGTCTGCGGCCGCATGAGGACCTGACGATTCTCCGTCTGGTCATGACGGGTCTTCTCACCCTGGTGCTGCATTTTTTACTGCTCGCCAATGGCTTCATCCGGATCATCGCCACTTCGGAACAGATCGGGATTCTCTGGAGGGTGTTGTTTTTTCTGGGATGGTGGATTCCCTTTCTCAATCTCATCCCGTTTTGGAAAATCTGCCGGATCGTTCTCCGGGAATTCCGTTTTGAAATGGCCAAACTCGAAACCTATTTTCAGGAGAAGGAAAATGAAATCTGCAAAACCCGCTATCCCATTCTGATGGTCCACGGCATCTTTTTCCGGGATTGGCAGATTTTCAATTACTGGGGGCGGGTACCGCGGGAGCTGCAGCGAAACGGCGCCGCCGTGTTTTATGGCCGGCAGCAGTCAGCTGCAGCCGTATCGGTCAGCGCGGCGGAACTCAAAGAGCAGATTGAGCACATTCTGGCCAATACCCACAGTGAGAAGCTGCATATCATCGCCCACTCCAAAGGGGGACTCGACGCCCGCTACGCCATCGGAAAACTCGGTCTGGGCGGCCGTGTCGCCTCCCTGACCACCATCAACACCCCCCACCACGGCTGCCGGTTCGTAGACCGACTGCTGCAAACTCTCCCGGATGGCCTCATCCGGGCGGTCGCAAAAAAATACAACGCCGTCTTCCGCAAGTTCGGGGATCCGGATCCCGATTTTTTGAGCGGTATCCGTGACCTGACGGCCGAAAGCTGTGCGCGCTTCAACCAGACGGTGCCCGATGCAGAAGGCGTTTTCTATCAGAGCGTGACTTCCCGCATGGAAAAGGGCGGCAGCGCTCCGTTCCCGCTCAACGTCGGCTATCACCTCATCCGTCCTTTGGAGGGAGACAACGACGGGCTGGTCAGCGTCGAATCGGCCAAGTGGGGGCATTTCCGGGGCCTTCTCTCCCCGCAGAAAAGCCGGGGAATTTCCCATGGGGATATGATCGACCTCACCAGAAAAAACATTCCAGGTTTCGATGTTGCCCGCCTTTATGTCGACATTGTGCGGGAGCTGAAAGAGAAAGGCCTATGAAACATCGGCTTTTTTATCCGTGTTATCCGTAAAATCCGCTTTTTCTTCTCCGATGCTTGCACCCGTTTCCGGGATCCGATACAATGAAAAACACCCCGATTGGAGAAGGAAGGAAC
>CABQAA010000135.1 GCA_902461995.1 uncultured Oscillospiraceae bacterium
CCCGCCAGTCCGCCCCGTCCCCCGCTGCCCCTATCCCCGTGGTTGAAGAGGGGATTAGTGAAGAAGTCGTTGCGGTGATCGCGGCCGCCGTGGCCGCCATGTCGGGTCCCGCTTCCACGTTTACACTCCGCCGTATACAGCGCAGCCGCGAGGGACGTCCCGCCTGGAGTGCGGCCGGATTGGCGGAACAAACCCGTCCTTTCTAACCCCCGCGCCCCCTATATCCTCAACTTAGCTTGAAAGGACTGACCTGGATGAGTGAATTGTGGAATGCCATTGTCAAGCTCTGGCAAGAATCCGGCCTCGCCCGCTTGTTCAACTTTGAAAACGGCGGCTGGAAGAATTTGATCATGATCGGCATCGCCTGTGTGCTGATTTATTTGGCTGTGAAACGCGGATTTGAGCCCCTGCTGCTCCTGCCCATCGCGTTTGGTATGCTCCTCGTCAACCTGCCTCTTTCCGGCATCATGGATCCGCAGATGAATTCGCTGGATCCCTTGACGGCAGAGGAATTGGCACAGGTCAATCAGGGGATATTCGCAGAAAATTATCCGCTGATGATCCATGTACAAAATGAAGCCGGCCAAATTCTCAGCGCCTCCTGGCAGCACTTCGAACAGGGCGGCCTGATGTGGTACCTATATCAAGGCGTCAAATTTGGTATCTACCCGCCCCTGATTTTCCTCGGTATCGGCTGTATGACCGACTTCGGACCCCTGATTTCGAATCCGAAGAGCTTCCTGCTCGGCGCCGCCGCGCAGCTCGGCATTTTCATCACCTTCTTCGGGGCCCGGGCCATCGGGGCCCTGCCCTTTGCGGAAAACCTGGGGATTGCTTTTGAAGACGTTGAGGCCGCTTCCATCGCCATCATTGGCGGCGCCGACGGCCCGACGGCCATCTACCTGACCTCCAAGCTTGCCCCCTGGCTGCTCGGCGGCATCGCGGTGGCGGCCTACTCCTATATGGCGCTGGTGCCCATCATCCAGCCCCCCATCATGAAGGCGCTGACCACTAAAAAAGAGCGCTCGGTCGTCATGCAGCAGCTTCGTCCGGTTTCCAAAACCGAAAAGATCCTTTTCCCGATCTTTGTGACTGCCATCTGCGTCCTGCTTCTGCCCAGCGCCGCTCCCCTCATCGGCATGCTCATGCTGGGCAACCTGTTCCGCGAGAGCGGCGTGGTGGAACGCCTGTCCAAGACTGCGCAGAATGAACTGATGAACATCATCACCATTCTGCTCGGCGTCACGGTCGGCGCCACCGCCAACGCGAGTACCTTCCTCAATCCCAAGACGCTGCTCATCATCGTGCTCGGACTCATCGCTTTCTGCGTGGGCACTGCGGGCGGCGTGCTGTTCGGCAAGCTGATGTATCTGGTAACAGGCGGCAAGGTCAATCCCCTCATCGGCTCCGCCGGCGTCTCCGCCGTGCCGATGGCCGCGCGGGTATCCCAGAAGGTCGGACAGAAAGAAAACCCCAGCAACTTTCTCCTGATGCATGCCATGGGTCCGAACGTGGCCGGCGTCATCGGTTCCGCTGTTGCGGCGGGCGTGTTGCTGTCTCTGTTCGGCTAAGGCGTCTCCCATCCCAGCCTGGTAAGGGGCACGGCATGCCGTGCCCCTTTTGCATTCCCTCCGCTTATACGACCATATCGCTCACGAAAGGGGTATCCTATGCCGGAAACCTATCAGGAGTTTTATACGTTGCGCCGCCGGATCATGGAACGGGACTTTTCACGGATGAATGACCCGCAGCGGCAAGCCGTGTTTCATACCGACGGTCCTCTGCTCATCCTGGCAGGGGCCGGCAGCGGCAAGACGACAGTGCTCGTCAACCGCATCGCCAGCCTCGTCAAATACGGCCGGGCTTATGACAGCCCCGAAATGCCCGTCTCCCTGAGCGAAGACGACATGGCCCATCTGCGGGACTGCGCGGCCGGCACCGCCCCCATCGACGCGGCCGCCGTGGAACGATTGGCCGTGGATCCCTGCCCGGCCTGGCGGATTCTGGCCATCACGTTCACCAACAAAGCCGCAGGAGAGTTGAGGGAACGTCTCGAACGGATGCTCGGCGAGGACGGGAGCGAGGTGGCGGCCAGCACCTTCCATTCCCTGTGTGCCCGGATCCTGCGCCGCCACGGTGATCGTCTCGGCTTTTCCTCCCATTTCACCATCTATGACACCGACGACAGCCGCCGCCTGATGAAAGAGTGCATGAAGGCGCTGAATATCGAGGAAAAGGTGCTCGGACACAAAGCGATTCTCGGAGAAATCGGGCGGGCCAAGGATCAGCTTCTCTCCCCCGCCGACCTGACCGCCAAAGCAGGGAACGATGTCCGGATCAAAAAGGTGGCGGAGGCTTATTCTGCCTATCAAAAGCGGCTGCGGGAAGCCGACGCCATGGACTTCGACGATCTTCTCTGCAGCACCGTCACTCTGTTCCGGGAGAATCCCGACGTCCTTGAGCAGTATCAGCGTCGCTGGAAATACCTGATGGTGGACGAATATCAGGATACCAACCACGCCCAGTACCAATTCATCAGCATGCTCGCCGAGGGCAGCGGCAACCTCTGCGTGGT
This sequence comes from uncultured Oscillospiraceae bacterium, assembly GCA_902461995.1. Classification (GTDB taxonomy): domain Bacteria; phylum Bacillota; class Clostridia; order Oscillospirales; family Acutalibacteraceae; genus UMGS1623. Next base: position 2,576 of record CABQAA010000135.1, read on the forward strand.
GGGGGACGACGACCAGAGCATTTATAAATTCCGAGGCGCGACCATCGAAAACATTCTGAGCTTCGAGGAACAGTTCGGCGGCTGCACCGTCATCCGGCTCGAGCAGAACTACCGCTCCACCGGCACCATTCTCGACGCCGCCAACGCCGTCATCGCTAAGAATGTCAACCGGAAGGGCAAAACCCTCTGGACCAGCAACGGCGCAGGGGATCCGATTGCCACCGTCATTCTCGACAACGAGGACGAGGAGGGCCGATACATAGCGGATGCCATTCTGGAAAAGGCCGCGGCGGGCCGGCCCTTCCGGGATTTTGCCGTCCTCTACCGCGCGAACGCTCAATCGAACGCCATCGAACGTTCCCTGGTAAAAAGCGGCGTACCCTACCGCATCATTGGCGGTCACCGCTTCAACGACACCAAAGAGGTGCGGGACGCGACCGCCTACCTGCGGGTCATCAACAACCCCGGCGACGGCGTGAGCCTGCGCCGCATCATCAACGAACCCAAGCGCGGCATCGGGGACGCCACCATCGACAAGGCGGCCGAGATCGCGGACGGCCTCGGCGTGTCGCTGTATGAGGTCCTCTCCCACGCGGGTGACTATCCCGCCATCAGCCGCTCCGCGGCCAAAATTACGGCTTTTGTATCCATGATCGATCATCTCCGGGAGATGAACGCCGATCCAGATACCTCTGTCCATCTTCTCTATCAGACCATGCTGCAGACGACCGGCTATCTCGACATGTGGCAGGCGGCCGGGGACGAGGGCGCCGCCCGGGTGGACAACCTGCATGAGCTCGCGTCCTCCATCCTCAATTATGAACAGAACAGCGGCGCGGATTTCCCCGACCTGTCCGGCTTCCTCGAGGAAAACGCCCTGATGACCGACGTGGACAACTACGACGCCGATGCCGACGCGGTGGTTCTCATGACGATGCACGCGGCCAAAGGCCTCGAATTTCCCTGCGTGTTTCTTCCCGGATTTGAGGACGGAATTTTCCCCGGTATGCAGAGCCTGTTCAACCCCGATGAAATGGAAGAGGACCGCCGCCTGTGTTATGTCGCGATCACACGCGCCAAAACCGAACTGACCATCCTCAGTGCCCGCAGCCGGACTCTCTATGGCTCGACCGCCCGCAACCGTCCGTCCCGTTTTCTGGGGGACATTCCCGCCGGGCTGATGATCGAGCACGATCTGAGCACCATGGGGCACGCTTCTTCTGGCTTCCGTTCGTCGATGTCCGGGTCCCGCCGCACTCCGACATCCGGTTTGCCCTGGGATACGGATACGTCCGCCTCTCCTTCGGCTCCCTCTGCCAAAACCGCCGCGTCCGCAAGGGCGGGCGGCGGGGTCGGCGTCCGCGCGGGGATGGCATCCAATGCCGGCGAGGCCTGCCACTGGAATCCCGGCGACCGGGTGCGCCATAAGGTGTTCGGGGCCGGCCGGGTTGTCGACGCCTCTCCCATGGGAAACGATACGCTTCTCACCGTCTCTTTCGACAAGGCGGGCGTTAAAAAAATCATGGCCAATTTTGCCAAGCTCAAATCCGAATCTTCGGATAGTTAAAAACCGGCGCGGAACTCGAAAGGTTCCGCGCCGTGTTGTTTTATAAATTTCACCCGCCGGAAGAGGGGAAGCCTCCGGCGGGTGCCTGCGAAGAAAGCAGGATCCGAAAATCGTCTGCATCAGCAGCAAGCGGCATTGAGTATAGACGCACCCGGTCTCGCTTCGGTCACAAAATGGATGAGGCCGCCGTTTTTTTTCTGTTCGAATGTTCCGCGGTGATTACGGCTTATCGAATATTCCCGAATCTAAAAAAGTCGGAAGCAGATGGATATCAAAAATGTACAAAGACACCTTCCCTGAAAGTCGATTTCTCACAAAACCTTGCGTAAAATCGGGTTTTGCGGTATACTTTATGCGATTACATTTCTATAGAAGGAGGGGGATTTCCATCGAAACGCTGACAACGACGCTGCAGGTCCGCATGTTTGGAGATTTTGCCGTCTATTACGGTGATCGTGCTCTTACCGGCAACATCGGCCGCAGCAAAAAGGTCTGGGCGCTCATTGAATACCTGTTGGCCAATCGCGGTAAGGAAATCCCTCCGGATCGCATGATGGAGGATCTGTGGCCGGATGAAGAATACGACGATCCCTTTCATATTCTGAAAAATCTGATTTATCGGGCACGCACGGCCCTGCGGACCCTGTCCGGCGAGGACGTGGAGTTCATCTGCTATGAGCATAACTGTTATCTCTGGAATCCGGAAATTCCCTGCCGGATCGATACCGAAGAATTTGACCGCTACTGGAACGAAGCCAAGAAAACCGACGATCTGGATAAACGGCTGGATCTGGCTTATCGGGCATTCGATCAATATAAAGGAGATTTTCTCCCCGGCTTATCCGATCTGTCCTGGGTGGTCTCCAAAGGTGCCTATTATACCAGCCAGTACAATCACTGTGTACGGTATCTGGCCAAGGGCCTGCTGGTGTCCAAACGATATGACGAGGCCATTCACGTCTGTGAATCGTCGATTGTATACAGCCCGTTTGAAGAAGAGGTGCATCGGCTGCTGATGCTGGCGTATGCCAAAAACGGCCGCAGTCGGCAGGCGATCGATCATTATCAGCAGATTTCCCGCCAGTTTTACCATGAGTTCGGCGTGACGCTCAACGAGGAAACCGTCAAACTGTATCGAAAAATCGCCAAAAGCATGCACAACGTGGAGATGGATCTCGGCGTCATCAAGGAAGACCTGACGGAAGTGAGCCGTCTGCCGGGGGCCTTTTACTGCGATTATACCGTGTTCAAAAATATATACCGGGTCAACGCCCGCAGCATGATACGTACAGGTGCCTCCATCCACATTGCCCTGATCACCATCACCGACGCCAAGGGCGATATCCCGGATGTGGATACCATCAAGCGGGTCATGCCGTCGCTGCAGGCTTCGGTGGTGGACAATCTGCGGCGAGGCGATGCCGTGTCGCTGTACAGCTCCACCCAGCTTGTCATCATGCTCGGCCAGACCACCTACGAAAACGGCTGCAAAGTCATCGATCGCGTGCTGCAGATTTTCAGACGCGACTATCCGATGGAAACCGTTCAAGTTCAATACTGCTTAGAGGCCGTTGATCCTCTTAGCGACGAAATCAACGCGTAACGGCTCGTCCCGTCTTCCGAAAGGGGAGAAAAGGATGCGGACCCCCACTCTTCGCCTTGTCGGCCTTCTGCTCGCTGCCGCATGCCTTTTAAGCGCCTGCGCCGATCAGGAGTCCGGCTCTTCTAATCTATCGAGCAAGGAGGACCCTGTGTCTTCCTTGTTTTCTAGTTCCGGATCGTCCAGCGATTCGACCGGATCCAAAACGGATCCCGCCTCGGACAGCTCCCAGGATTCCGCCTCCGATCCCGGTTCGCCGTCTGCGTCCGGTCCGTCCACCGGCGGTTCATCGTCCGGCAGCACGTCCTCCGGCAAAACCACGTCCACAGCCGGCAAGCCGACCACGACGACACCCCCAACCACTGCGCCCCAAAAACCGGGGTCCATCGAAATCCACACTCCGGAAGCCTCGGGCACGGTCGTGTACGCGGGAAATGGCGC
>CABQAA010000136.1 GCA_902461995.1 uncultured Oscillospiraceae bacterium
CCCGGGGTGCTGCTCGACGCCTATCTTGCCGCTGCTGGACGCGGCAAACGCCGCCTGCCCCCGCCGCCCCAAGCGTTCAGCGGCATCGTCTCCCGCAAAATCGTCTCGGTGGCCTCCAAAATTTTCGGGGTCATGCGGCGGCTGGCGCGAAAAGACGCCGTGGCGTACGACGACTTGTTTGCTGACGCTCACTCTAAATCGGAACTGGTCGCCACGTTTTTAGCGGTGCTGGAACTGATCAAGGGCAAGCGTGTCCGGGTCGACGGATCCGGACACGCCGTGACTGTCCGGCTGCTGCGGGGCCAAAAGGAGGATTCCAGTGGAAATTAAACAGTATCAAGCCGCCATCGAGGCGGTCCTCTTTGCCAGCGGGGAACCGGTATCCGCCTCGCGGCTGGCGGAGGTTCTCGAGCTGGATGAGGAGACTGCCATCCGACTGGCGGATGACCTGATGCAGGATATCAATACCAGGGGCGGCGGGCTGCGGATGCTGCGGCTGGACGACCGGTATCAGCTCTGCACAGGGGCCGACTACGCCGTTTACATCCGCAAAGCGCTGGAAATCCGGCGGAACACCCCCTTGTCCCAGGCCGCCATGGAGGTGCTGGCTATCGTGGCATACAACCAGCCGGTTACCCGCGCTTTTATCGAGCAGGTCCGGGGCGTGGACTGCGGGGCGGTGGTACAGGGCCTTGTGCAGAAAAGCCTGATCGAAGAAAAAGGGCGGCTGGAACTGCCGGGACGCCCGCTCTTATACGGTACGACGGCGGATTTTCTCCGTTGTTTCGGTCTCCAGTCGTTGGAAGGGCTTCCCCCTCTGCCGCAAAAAGAGGACGAAAATGCGCAAATGGACGAAACAACGCTCCATGATGTGATTGAACAGGCAGAATTTGCGGAAAACTGATAGTAAGGCCGTCATGGACGTCCGGAGCGGAGGGAGGCGTGACCGATGTCGGGATGGACCATTCTTTGGATCGTATTGCTGTCGATTCTCGGCTTGCTTCTCCTCTTGCTGATCGTCCCCGTTTACCTGCGTGTCACTTTTCAAGGGGAACTGACGGTTAAGATCCGGATAATGGGAATGCCCATCAAACTCTATCCCAAAAAGAAGAAAAAGGACAAGCCTCCCAAAGCCGGCAAGCCCCCAAAAAACAAAAAACAGAAGCCGGATAAGCAACGGAAGGAGTCCTTTTCGGTATCCCAGATGCTCAAGGAGGACGGCGTGGGGGCCGTGGTGTCCTACTATACCTCCCTAGCAGGCATGCTGAAAACCGGGGCGAAACGGCTGCTGCGGACGGTCACCGTGGATCATTTGGACATCCGGCTGACGGTGGCGTCGGCCGACGCGGCCGAGACGGCGCAGAACTATGGCCGTGTCTGCGCAGCGGTATTTCCGGCGGAGGCGATGCTGGAAAGCTGCATACGCGTCAAGCACCGGAAGGTGCGGGTGAACCCGGATTTTCTGGCGTCAAAGGGCAGGGCGGAACTCAACATCCGCCTTCACGCCGTTCCCGTGCGGATCATCTGGAGTTTGTTCCGGTTGCTGATGGCATTCATTTTTCATCAACATGTTCCAACAGACCCGAATATGAAGGAGGCTGGCAGTCATGGATAAAGAAACCAAAGTGGAAAATCTGATGGGGGTGTCCATCGACAAAATCAAGCAGATGGTGGATGTGAGCACCGTGGTGGGGGATCCAATCCCCTTACAGGACGGCACCACCCTGATTCCGGTATCCAAGGTGTCCTACGGATTTGCCTCGGGCGGTTCCGATCTGCCCACCAAAGGGGAGAAGGACCTGTTCGGCGGCGGCGGCGGGGCCGGCATCAATATCACGCCCATCGCCTTTATCGCGATCTCGAACGGCGATGTCCGGGTGCTTCCGCTGGTCTCCAATCCCGACTCGAACAGCCAGATCGTCAACCTGGTGCCCGATTTGGTGGGAAAGGTGACCGATCTGTTTAAAAAGAAGAAGGAAAAGACCGAAGTGACTACCGTCGAAGCGGATCACGATTCCGCCACCGTCGCGGTCACACAGACCGAGAAGAAGTAAACAAACATCTTTTTTCATCCGCCGGCATACAGTTTCATGAGTAACGAAAACAGGCGGGTGATGCAGATTGTGGAAAATCGGGCGAAAGTTTACTATTATGCTGGTGGTGTGCGGATTGCTTGCGGCCGGGCCGTTTAGCGGCCGCGGTGCCGCGGCGGAGCCCTCGTCGGTATCCGCGCAGTCGGCGGTTTTGTATGAACCCTCTTCCGGCCGGATTCTGTTTCAGAAGGATGCCCATACGCCACGTCCCATGGCCAGCACGACCAAGCTGATGACCGCGCTGATCGCGGCGGAGGCGGTGCCGTTCGATCGGGACATCAAAGTGACGGAGGAAGCCGTGCGGGTGGAGGGATCCTCTATGGGCCTGCGGGCCGGGGACTGGATTTCCATGGGGGATCTGGTGACCGGGCTGCTTCTCGCATCGGGCAACGACGCGGCGAATATGATCGCCCTGACGATTGCGGGGTCCCTGCCGGCTTTCGCCGAGATCATGAATCGCAAGGCGGGGGAGCTGGGGATGCGGGATTCGCTTTTTGTGTCTCCCTCGGGTCTCGACGGGGACGGCCACTCCTCATCGGCGTACGATATGGCGCTGCTTGGCGCGGAGGTGCTGCGTCATCCGGAGCTGGCCAAAATCTGCGTCTCCAAAACGGCGCGGATTCATCTGGGGGATCCCAAACACGAGGCGACGCTCAGCAACCATAACCGGCTGCTGTCGCTTTATCCCGGCGCCATCGGCATGAAGACGGGCTTTACCACCAAAGCGGGGCGCTGCCTGGTTTCGGCGGCCGAACGGGACGGCGTCACCCTGATTGCCGTCACGCTCAAGGCGCCCGACGACTGGAACGATCACATCGCGCTTTATAATTACGGGTTTTCCCTGACCGTCGCCTGCCCGCTTCCTAAGCCCGATCTGCCGCTTTTCCCCGTGGCAGGTGGGACAGAATCGTCGGTGCCGCTTGCGATGGAGGAGCCTCCGACCGTCTCTCTGCTCAAAGAGGAAGTCGGTCAAATCACCTGCACGATCGAATTGCCGCGGTTTTTGGTTGCCCCCGTTGTGCAGGGCGAAACCGTCGGGGTGGTCCGCTATGCGGTGAAGGACCGGGAGCTTGCGGCGATTCCCATAACCGCCGCAAAATCCGTGGACGCCCGGCCGGTGGCGGGTTATGGGGAACGTATGCGGAATCTGCTCCGGGATCTTTTCCGGCAGTTTCTCTTATAATGGAATGGAAAAGAAACGAGGAATATCCATATGGCGCGTATACGGCTGCAAAAATTGCTTTCCGAGCGGGGGGTGGCCTCACGAAGAAAGGCGGAAGATCTGATTGAACAGGGGAAGGTCCGTGTGAACGGACATCCCGCAAAATTGGGGGACAGTGCGGATCCATACAAGGATCTGGTCACGGTCTCCGGCAAAAAGCTGCCTCCGGCCGCGTCTTTTGTCTATCTCATGCTGCATAAACCCCGTGGCGTCGTCACGACGCTACAGGATGAAAAAGGCCGTCGGTGTGTCGCCGAGCTGGTGCGGGACGCGGGAGTCCGCGTGTTTCCCGTCGGCCGGCTGGACCGGGACTCCGAGGGCCTTCTTTTACTGACCAATGATGGGGATTTTGCCAACGCGATGATGCATCCGGCCGCCCATATTCCGAAAACTTACCGCGTGACCCTGCGCTCCGAGGTGACGCCCGAGCAGATGCAGCGGTTTCGGGAGGGCATGCTTCTTGACGGCCGCAAGACCGCGCCCGCTGAGTTTGATATCGTGTCGTTTGAACCCGCTGCGTCCGATATGCCGCCCCGGACCGTCGCGCAGATCGTGCTGTACGAAGGACGGAACCGTCAGATCCGGCGGATGTGCGAGGAGCTGGGGCTCGAGGTTATCCGTCTGCGCCGCATCGCGGTCGGCACCCTGAAGCTCGGGATGCTCCCGGCCGGAAAATGGCGGCATCTGGAACCCAGAGAGGTGCGGGATCTGCTCACGGCCTCAAAAGTGGAAAAGAAGATTGCCGCCGGCTATATCAAGCAGGGAAGAGAGGGCGACGTTCATGCTCACCATCGCGGCCGCCGATGAGGCCAGAACGGCAGACGCGGCCGCACGGTATCCGGATCGGCGGTCCGTATCCTGCCTGACGGCGCGGGAACAGGGCGAGGAGGTCGGCTGGCTGGCTGTGTCCGCTGACGAACATACGCTGGTTCTGCTGGAGGCGGAGGCGCAGGATGACGGCATACTGGAAGGATTGGTGCGTGCCGCCCTGTTTTCTGCGTATCGTGCAGGGCTGCGGCAGGCAGTATCGGCAAGCGAAGGGCTGTTTCCGCTGCTGCGGCATCTGCAATTTGAAGAACGCGGATCCGACAGGATCTGCATGCTGGCGGAGTTCTGCAGCAGGCCTTGTCCGCACGAACGGGCTCGTTTATAATTTTTTTGCAACGCTTTTTTATAAAATGGTTGTCAATCGTCCGGATTTGCAGTATAATAAATCCAATTTGTAATATGGGGGAGTTTGGGGCAGTTGGGTTCCTTTCTCCTCTGTGCTTCCTGGCATTTCCCTCACATTTGCAAAAACAACGCTCGGAGGTAGGAAAATGAGTATGCAGAATCCGTTGGAAAAATTGGCCGATGCGGCCGCCGCCTGCAACGAATCCCAGGCGCGCGCCCTGCTCGGACAGTTTTTCGATGAAGGGACCTTTGTGGAAATCGATCGTCTGGCGAAAGACGGGGACAAGCCCGCGGAGGCCGCCGCCGGATATGGCCTGGTAGGCGGGATGCCGGCCTACGCATTCGCCCAGGATAAGGCTGTGTGCAGCGGCGCCATTGGCAAAGCGCAGGCCGCCAAAATCAAGAAAATCTATGAGTTGGCTGCCCAGAATGGCGCGCCGATCGTCGGCTTTTTCGACAGCGACGGCGCGAAGCTGGGAGAAGGGCTGGATGCGATGGATGCCATCGCCGAGCTGCTCCTCGCCTCCAACAACCTGTCGGGCGTTGTGCCGCAGCTGGCGGTCGTCACCGGTGCCTGCATCGGCACTTCCTCTCTGATTGCCGCGGCCTCTGATCTGGTGATCATGGTGAAGGACGGCTCCTATTATCTGAGCAAGGATGACGAGGGCGGCAAAGCCGACGTTGTCGCCGAGGATACGGCGGATGCGATTGCCAAGGCGAAAACCCTGCTGTCCTATCTGCCTTCGAACAACCTTGCCGGTCTCCCGATTTATGAGAGCGGTGCGGTCTCGATGGGTCCCTGCGCATCTTCCGGCGATTGCCCGGCCGCGGTGGCGGATCCCGGCACCTTGTTTGTTCTGTCGGAGGACTCCACCTGCATCACCGCTTTCGGGCAGGTGGACGGTATGGTCTGCGGCCTCGTTACCCTCACCGGCGATGAGATCGGCTCCTGCACCACGTCTCGCATCGCCCGTTTTGTCCGGCTGTGCGATGCGTTTTCGCTGCCGGTTCTCACCTTTGTGGACGCAGCCGGGTTTAAGGGAATCCGCGGCGCGGCCAAACTGTCTCAGGCTTACACCGAAGCGACTACGGCCAAGATCAGCGTGATTACCGGCCGGGCCTACGGTCCGGTATACATCGCCGTGGCCGGCAAGCTGGCCGGTGCCGACGCGGTCCTCGCTTGGCCACAGGCGGTGATTTCGCCCCTTGCCCCCGAGACCGCCGTGCAGATTCTGTGGCGTGATCGTTTGGCGGTTATGCAGGATCCAGTGGCCGATCGGGAAGCCCTCGCGGCGGAATACGCAGCAGAGGAAGGCTCTCCGTTCAAGGCGGCAGCCGGCGGGTATCTGACCGATATCGTGACTCCGGAAGAAACCAAAGCGAAACTGGCGGCGCTGCTGGAAATGCTCGCCGGAAAACGGGTTTCCCGCCTGCCCAAGAAGCATTCGAATATTCAGCTGTAACCACAGCTTTGTTCGAGACCGTTATAGAATTCATGAAAAGAAAGGCATGATCAGGTTATGAAACGTTACCAGATTACCGTTAACGGCAATGCGTATGATGTCCAGGTAGAGGAAATGGGCGGCGCGTCCGCTCCTGTACAGGCAGCTCTCGCTGCTGTTCCGGCGGCTCCTGCGCCTGCAGCGGCCCCGGCCCCGACGGCCGTTCCGGCTCCCGCTGCTGCTC
>CABQAA010000137.1 GCA_902461995.1 uncultured Oscillospiraceae bacterium
ATGAAAAAAGCCTGATGGAATATCCATCAGGCTTTTTTGGTGTCTATGTCGGGGGACGTGTTATTCGCTGTAGTCCGCGTCGGCTTTGGTGGGGTGGATGGTGCCGTGGGGATGATGGGGCGGGGCGTAGATGGAGGACAGCTTGAGCGGGCTGCGGCCGGTGTTGACGATGTTGTGCCAGGTCCCGGCCGGCACAAAGACGCCGCTGCCCCGGCACAGACACCGCCGGTAGTCCATGAGCTCCTCGCCGGTACCCATACACACCGCGCCCTGGCCTTCCTCCACCCGGATGAATTGGTCGGTATCCGTATGCCGTTCCCGGCCGATTTCGCCTCCGATCGGGATGCACATCAGCGTCATCTGCAGGTAACCGCCGGTCCAAAAGGCGGTGCGGAAATTCGGATTCTGCCGGGCCGCACAGGGGATGTCCGCGGCAAAAGGCGCGGGACCGTGATCACATCCCTGAGAACAGTTCATCAAAAAGGCCTCCTTTTCAAACGTTTCTTTCCAGTATATGCCGATCCGACTGGTTTGCCCACATATCCTATTCAGGCGGGCTAAGACAGGTTTCTGATGGGATGCTCACGGGACGCGTCTCATGTTTGAGCTTTATAGGTTACAGAATTTAAAAACTTACCTATTTTTTTGAAATTATGGGGAATATAATACAATAGGAAGGCCGGGACCCGGCTGGTTACGATATCTGATAAAAAGAGGGGACACATAATGACATTTGATGAGCTGTATCACACCATGCTCCGGCAGAATCCGGCCGGCGGGCCCATTCTCGACGCGGACCCCCATCATCTGGACTGCCTGCTGCACCCGGAGCGGTATCCCCCGGTGCTGCATATCGCCTCCTGCGATCCCTGCAAGGAAGACGGCGCCTGTCTGAGAAGCTGTATTTTCGACGCGATTGTCCGCCGGGATGACGGGAGTTTGTCAATCGATGCCGAACGCTGCGCAGGGTGCGGGGCCTGCATCGATGCCTGTCAAAACGGCAATCTGACGGCAAGCCGCGATATCCTTCCCGCCATGAAAGCGGTACGGGAACCGGGGAAACACGCCTATGCGCTGATCGCACCGGCATTTTTGGGGCAGTTCACCGAAGCTGTAACCCCCGGAAAGCTGCGGAGTGCCTTCAAGGCGCTGGGGTTCACCGGCATGGTGGAGGTCGCGCTGTTCGCGGATATTCTGACCTTGAAAGAAGCGCTGGAATTCGATCGGAATATCGTGCACGACGGCGATTATCAGCTGACGAGCTGCTGCTGTCCGATGTGGATCGCCATGATCCGGAAAATCTATCATGAGTTGATGCCCCACGTGCCCGGTGCGGTATCGCCCATGATCGCCTGCGGCCGGGTCATCAAACAGCTCCATCCCGATGCGGTGACGGTTTTTGTTGGTCCCTGTCTAGCGAAAAAAAGCGAGGCGAGAGAACCCGATGTTGCAGAGGCGGTCGATTACGTCCTGACCTTTCAGGAGATGCAGGATATTTTGGAGGCGGCCGGGATCGATCCGGCCTCTCTGCCCGAAAGCGAGAAGGACCATTCCTCCCGGGCGGGAAGGATTTATGCCCGGACGGGCGGCGTCAGCGAGGCGGTGCGGAAAACCGTGGAACAGCTGAGTCCGGACCGGGTTCCTGCCGTCCGGACCCGCCAGGCCGATGGCGTACCTGCCTGCCGGGCCATGATAGAGGAACTGAAAAACGGCACGGCGGACGCTAACTTCTTTGAAGGGATGGGCTGCCGTGGCGGCTGTGTGGGCGGGCCGAAAGCCATTCTGGATCGGGAGACGGGCCGGGAACTGGTCGACCGCTATGGAGAGGAGGCCACCTATCCGACACCGCTCCAGAATCCGTATGTGATGGAGCTTCTCCGCCGCCTTGGATTTGAAACGGTGGAGGATCTGCTGGGACACAACACCCTGTTTACCCGGGATTTTCGCTGAGGCGGCCGGGAACGCGGGATCCAATGCGGCAAGGAGAAAGAAGGTGACGATATGAAGGTATGGATCGACCGGGATGGCTGCATCAGCTGCGGGCTGTGCGCGACCACCTGTCCCGAGGTTTTCCGGATGGCGGACGACGGACTCGCGGAGGTGTATGGGGACGTGAGGGCAGACACCGAGGCGGGCGCGCAGGAAGCGGCCGACGGCTGCCCTGTGGAAGTCATCCATGTGGAGGCATAAGGGCAAACCCAAAACAGCGGCCCCCGGGGATTCATTCCCGGGGGCCGCTTGATTTATGGCGCGGGTGGGGGATCATTTATGATTAGTTCAGCCCGGTATGTAGCTCCATTTTGAACAGTCGTCTCTCCCATACGATATACATACGCGCGCAGACGAACCGGGCGGTTTTCCCGGTTCTCGGCCATGTCATAGCAGACCGTTTCGCTTTCCAAAACCGTATCGTCGGATGCACCCGGCGACAGAACCGGATACAGGTGCCGCTTTGGCTGTGACAGGACCCGGCAGAGCCTGGACGGCCCCTGTTCCAGGAAGTCCGCCTTCCAGTACACCCGCTCATTCCGGTTCATCGCCCGGCCGGTGCGAAAGCGGTACGCCGTTACATCGAATCCGGGCATGTGGTATACCGGCAGAATCTCCGACCAGTCGCGGTTGCCCCCGGCCAGAACGGGATTGCCGAATACGCGGGTCTGGCCGATTTCCGCCTTTCCCTCCCGCATATACAGCGTGGCGGTTGTGCTGTACCGTTTTTTGGGGGACCAAAGATTGGGACGCTCCTGGCCGTTCATCTGTATGCTGTCGATTTGGAAAACATGCACCCGCACCGTGGCGGCCTCAAATGTCCGGCCATCCGCCTCGGCATCGCTCCAACGGACCGGGGAGTCTCCCTGCGTATAGCAGAAAAAACCGCCTTCGGGTTGATCGCAGACGCCGGGGTCGACGAGCGGCTCGATCCGCCCGGCATCCGTTTCCCATACGGTATACAGGCCGTTTGCGGCGCGGTCCAATCGGAGCAGGCCGTCGGCGTCCACCCGAATCCGACCGTTTTGAGGCATCAAAAGCACCAAAATCCCGATGAGAAGCGCCAGAAGCAAAAGCACCGTCCCGATCATCACCGTCCGCTTAAGAGGTTTCGTCATGTTCATTCGCCACCGTCGTCAATATGGTGTGTAGTTCGCACTCCGGAATTCCCAACGGGCTGTCTCGTTAAAGGTATACTGAAAAGCATTGGCGTTATTTTGCGTTTTTCCGGACTAAGCATGTCAGCAGATCGACAAGTTTTAAAAAAATTTACACATCGTTTCAATACAACTTAGAATTATATCAAAACGTTTCAATATATCAACAATAAAATTATAGAAGTTTATAGTCTATGATTTTGTTTAGTAAAATAAAAAACGCCTGGGATGGCAAATGCCATCCAGGCGTTTTGTTGTCTATAACTGGGCATACAAGGGAAATCCGTATGCGATTAGGATTCCGGTGTCTCTTCAGAGGCTCCGTCGGCCGGCTCCGTCTTTTTATCACCGCGGTTGAAGATGAAAAACTTGCTGAAAAAGTAGTTGATAATGATGACCAGAACGTTCGTGAAGACCTTGGCGAGGAGATTCTGCATGTGAAGCAGATCGACCAGCAGGAGCATACCGCCCATATCCACGACGTAGGACGCAGCACGTGCCCCGACAAACAGGGCAAATTCCCGCATCGCCGCCTTGGCGGAGGCTGTTTTGCTGCGGAAAACAAACAGTTTATTGGTTGCAAAAGCAAACAGGACAGCGAGAATCCATGCGGCGGTATTGCTGATGACGTTGACTAGGGTTTCGCCGAGCCCTGAAAGGAGCAGCAGCTTGTACAGCGGCAGATAAGTAACGATGTTCACCACCGTGGTCAGCACACCGAAGACGACATAGCTGACCGTTTCCCGGTTGACGAATTTCGGAAACCGCCGCCACAGCCACCAAAACAAGGCGACACATAGCAGGGCGGTCAGAGAGGCCGATACGTTGAGAGCGCATTCCAGAACGGAAGGATGGCGTCCCGGAATCAGCACCTGCATTAATTCCGCCACAACCGCATAGAGAATGCAGACGGCCAGAGACAGGCCGTAACGCGCGCGGGGTCCTGCCCCCCGGAGCCTCAGGGCGTGCAAAAGCAGCAGCGCCAGGACGGCGTAACCGAGAAAAACAATGCCCGCGCAGACGATTTTACCGATGACAGCCGCGGATGCAGGGGAGAGGCCGTCTTTGAGCATCGCGTTGACAAGAGAGCGCCCCACCTCGGCTACCATATCCAGCAGCTGCAGCGTTACCGTGCGGTTCTGTACAGACAGAATCAGCATGGCGGCAATCCACAAAGCGGATGGCAGCCATATAACCCACGGTTTTCTCTTGAAATTTTGTGTGGATGATTGGTCCATTTTTATCGCGCCTTTCAAGTGGGGTGGCGGTTTTTACGGCTGGATGCCTGTCCAGGGGGCCAGAGCGGCAGCTACCCCATGTTCGGAGAGCGGCAGTGTGACACGGTCGGCGGCCGCCTTGATGGGATCCACCGCGTTTCCCATCGCGATGCCCACGCCTGCGTAGGAAATCATGTCGAGATCGTTCATGCTGTCGCCGAAAGCGAGGCTGTTTTCGCGCGGAATATCCAGCGCTTCTAAAACCCGCCGCAGGCCGTCCGACTTGGAACAACCGCCCGGAACCGCTTCGAAATAGTCGGGATGCTCGATGACGTGGAGCCCGGACAGCAGCGCCTTCAGATCGCCGCTGTAGGGACAAAAGTAGGTGAGTTTGGTGATGACTTCGTCCGGATACCGGGCCAAGAAATCATCCCCCTGTTCCGTTTTGGTCCAGGAGAACCGCGTCTTTCCCCGGGTAGCGACCTGAAACATCGCGGTTTCACCCTCCAGCACACAGATATCCCCGCTGCGGGCACTGTAATCGATTACGTTCCGGATCGTTTCTTTAGACAGCATCCGCCGGTGAAGAACGGTGGTTCCTAGGGTGATATGAGCGCCGGCCCCCGCCACGATGCCGTCAAAGCCGATATCCAGAATAGCGGGATACAAAAACGCGGCCGATCGTCCAGTGCAGAGAAACGCGTAGTTGCCCTGGCGGCGGAACGCCCGGATCGCGTCCCGGTCGGCCGCTGATGGCGGGGCGTTGCCGACAGCCAGGGTACCGTCCAGATCAAAAAAGGCGGCGTAGGGGCCGGATGGCAGCGAAGCGGACATGCGGAGACCTCCTGATAGATTCCAAGAATGAGATGAGACGGGGCAGCCGCCCGGTCAGGCCGGCGTTTCGCCCGGTATCTGCAGAAGAGCGGCAGCGTTGCCGCCGAGGACGGCGGCGGATTCGGCCGGAGTGAAGTGCTGGCGGAGCAGGAACTCCCGCGTCTGTTCCACGGCGGTTTTCTGTTCGGTCCAGGGAGAATCGGTTCCGAACAGCACCCGGTCGGGTCCGACGGCGCGGATGAAGTCCCCGAAAAACCCCCAACGGTCGGGATGTTCAGGGATCGTACGGCTCGTATCAAAATAAAAGTTCATGCCGCCCAATATAGACAGGGCCTCCTCCCACATCCAATCCCCACCCAGATGAGCCAGAACGATGCGGGTATCGGGGGCGGCTTCCCGCAGACGGGCCGCCCGGTCGGGCGTGCAGTGGAAGGGGGGATCCATGCCCACATCCACACCCGCATGGAACACGACGATGAGGCCGAGCGCTCCGGCCGCCTTTACCACTTCGATGGTGTCGGGCCCGTCCACATAGCAGCCTTGATACTCGGGATGCAGCTTGATGCCGAGCAAGCCGAGCGATTTAAGGCGTTCCAGCTCCTCCCGCCAGGCGGGGGAGCGGGGATGGACGCTGCCAAAAGAGCGCAGTCCGGGCTGCCGGTCCGCCAAAGCCGCGAAATCGTTGATGGAGTGGGAGGGCTTTTCCGAGGTGGCGATGGGAAGGATCAGGGAGATGCCGATGCCGCCAGCCCGGGATGAGGCGGCAAGTCCCGCCAGCGTGCCATCGTGATGAGGACGGCTTTCTCCATAGACATCGGCAAAGCGGCGGGTATTTGCGGTCAGAGAGGCGAGGGGG
>CABQAA010000138.1 GCA_902461995.1 uncultured Oscillospiraceae bacterium
GACAGGCTTTCAGCCGTCATCCTCACGCAGGATACGGTCAGATGTTTTCCGACTGGGCCAAATCGCCCGATCTGTACGTTGTCCGCAGCTATGGGAACGGGGCCGCCATGCGGGTCACCCCCATCGGATACGCCTGTCCGACCCTGGAAGGGGCGCTGCGGGAAGCGCGCCTCTCCTGCTTATACACCCACCGACATCCGGAAGCTATCCGGGGGGCGCAGGCGGTCACCGCCGCGGTATTTCTGGCCCGGGCCGGGGAGTCCAAAGCGGGCATTGCTCGCCGGATACACGGCATCGCGGGATTCGATCTGACCCGTCCGTTGTCGTCCATCCGGCCGGACTATCGGTTCGATTCCCGCACGGGCTATTCGGTGCCGCCGGCCATCCGGGCGTTCCTGGAATCCGACGACTTCGAAAGCGCCGTGCGGCTGGCGGTTTCGATCGGTGGAGACAGCGACACCATCGCCTGCATCGCGGGCGGGATCGCCGAGGCGTTTTACAGACATATCCCCAAAGAGATTGCGGACGGCTGCTGGCGGCGTTTGGACAGCGGGCTGAAGAAAACCGTTTGCGCCTTCCGGAACGCCTATGGCTTAGAATAAGCCTTTCTTTTACAAAAAGCGGTCTCACCCGGCAGGCGATCCGGATCTCACGGGACGCCGCAGGCATATGCCCCGGAGGCCATCCCGAATAGGGGGACTTTCAGCCGGACGAACTGCGGCAGGGGGGCCGACAGGACAGGCCTTGTCCGGGTTGTCCCAGCCCATATAGATGAACACAAGACAAATTCGGACAAGCTCCGCCCTGACGGACACAAAAAAGCTGAAAAAAATCTGCATGAAACTATTGAAATAGACAAATGAGTGTGCTATGATACAGATACGGATCAAATATTTTGAACCATATTCATTATTGATGAATGATAAAAGGGGTTCGATTATGCGGAATTATGAATCCGACGGCGGAGAAAGCAAAGTTAAATCTTTACATAAAGCGCTTTTGGTTCTGGAAGAGTTCATGAAGGCGGAGACCTATCTCGGTGTCAATCAAATCGCCGACACCCTCTCCCTCCCCAAAAGCACGGTCTCCAATATTCTGTCCGTCTATCAAAGCCGGGGCTTTATCGAACGGGATTCCCGCAGCGGAAAATACAAGCTGGGAATCAAAGCGCTGGAACTGAGCAACCGCACGTACCAGATGAACGATGTGCGCCGCATCCTGCAGCCGTATATGCAGGAACTTGGCCGTTACTCAATGGAGAATGTTCTGCTCGCCACCTATAACGACAGCGAGGTCGTCTACATCGGCGCCGTCCACGAAGAGCGCTCCACGTTCAGCGGCCGCTATCTGATCGGCGTTCGTGCTCCTGTTTACTGTACAGGGATCGGCAAGGCCATTCTGGCTTTCTCCGGGCCGGATGAATTCGCCAGCGTGATTCAAAGGGGCCTCAAATCTTATACGGAGAATACCATCACGGATTACCGTCTGCTGGAAGAAGAAATGGCGCTCATCCGGCAGAGGGGATACGCCGTCGACAATATGGAACATGAATTCGGACTGAAATGCGTGGCGGTTCCGATCTTTAATTCCGAAGGCGACGTTGTTGCGGGTCTGAGCATCAGCGGCCCTTCCCTGCGGATGTCGGATGAAAAAATCGAGGATTACAGCGTCCAACTGAAGGACGTCGCCCACCGTGTCGCTCCTGTGCTGATTTAATCCAATGCGTCAGACGATACGGTCGGTATTTTTTGCCAATAACCTGAACTTTGTTTATTATAAATGAACGATACGTGCAATTCTAGAAAATCGTATTTTTATCATCATCGGCTTTATGAACTTTGTTCATTATTAATGTACACAAATGGTCATCATCATTAAGAGGAGGTACTGTATGAAAACCATCGTCAAGAGATCCCTTCTGGCCGCGTGCGCGGCGGCGCTTCTCTGTCCTTCCCTCGCCGGCTGCGGCAAAAAAGAGGAGGAAACTCCAAAAGCCAAGCTGTTTGATGAACCGGTCACCTTCAGCATCATGACCTTTGAGCATCCCAGTCAGCAGGTCAACCCGGACGCACTGAAATATCAGGCGATCAAGGAAGCAACCAACGTCACCCTGGATTTCGACATCACGCCGAACGCCGAATACAACACCAAAAAGGCGGCCGCCATGGGGGCGGGAGTTCTGTCCGACATCACGTATGTATCCCTCGACGACATGTCCAAATTCGCCAAAGCCGGTATTTTTATGGATGTCACCGACCGGCTGCAGAGCGATGTGCCGAATTTTTACAACCGGGTATCGAACGACATCAACTGGAAGAAAACCGGCGTGGACGGCCGTTATTATGGGTTCACCATTCTCAACGGCGGCACCGAAAACTTAAACTACGGCGGGTATCTGCCGGTAATTCGGTACGATATTCTGGAGAAAAACAATCTGAAGCTGCCCACCACCTTTGACGAATGGTTCGTTGTCATGAAGCAGCTCAAGACGATTTATCCGAACAGCACGCCTTTCTCCGGGCGGAACAAAGGGGCCAATATGCTCACCCAGATGTCCTATGCCATGGGCTGTGCCCCCGGTTTGTTCTACGACTATGAGCAAAAGCAGTACACCTTCGGTTTCCTCGATGCGCAGTATAAGGAAATCCTCCAATTCTTTGCGAAATGCTACGAAGAGGGCATCCTCGACCACAACTGGATGACCGTCGATGCGAACACCTGGGATGAAGGCGTCAACAACGGCAACATCTTCTTCTGGTACGACAACGGCGGCTTCGCTGCCA
This sequence comes from uncultured Oscillospiraceae bacterium, assembly GCA_902461995.1. GTDB lineage: Bacteria > Bacillota > Clostridia > Oscillospirales > Acutalibacteraceae > UMGS1623. The sequence continues at coordinate 2,784 of CABQAA010000138.1, forward strand.
GCCAGACCAAATCCCTGCAGAAGAGCGATCCGAAAGCCAAGATGCAGGTCATGCCGCTGATGAAAAATTCCGAAGGCAAAAAGCAGGGCCTGCTGTACAACCAGAACTGGTACGCCAACGCCTGGGCCCTGAGCGCGAACACCGCCGAGCCCGACAAGCTGCTGAAGTTCATGAACTGGCTCTATTCGGACGAAGGCATGTACATCTGCAACTACGGCAAAGAAGGCGAGAGCTTCAATCTGAGCGACGACGGCAAGGTGACCATCCCGCAGGAAATCGTGGAAAAATACCGCAGCGCCACCGCTCCCGAATACAACTGGATGTCCGATTACGGTCTGGGCCTGCTCAGCTTCACCCCCCTGGTCAACACCTCTTACGCCATGAACGTCCAGCTCGGTCTGGTGGATACCGAATTCAACTCGATCGTCGAAAAGGACTTCAAAGACGGCAGCTATCAATATGAAGCGATCGCCGTGCCGATTCCGGAAGAAAACCGCAAGACTGTAAATACCGAACTCGGCGCCATCAACGGCCTCATCTACTCGGGTGTACGCGACTTCGTCGAAGGCACCCGGCCCATGACCGAATACGACAACTGGGTCAACGATATGAAAAATGCGGGAGCCGAGCATGTGCTCCAAGTATACAACGACGCCAACAAAGCCTTCCAATAATGTCTGTTAAAGGGGTTTTTGCTGTATGATCCGCAACGAACTGCCGCCGTCTCTCAAAAAACTGCCCTCCGAACGCCGTGTCATCGCCCCGCCGACCGACGGCGGCGCCTACGCCCATCATGCGGCGATCGCAGCATTCCGGGGTAAGCTGTATGCCACCTGGTCCTCTGCCAAGTGCAACGAGGACGACTGCGGTCAGCGGGTTATGCTGTCTGTCTCGGAGGATTTCGATCACTGGAGCGATCCGGTCCCCCTAATCGATTCCACGCGGGGTGAGCATTCCGATTTGGTGCTGACAGCCGGCGGCTTTTATGCCGCCGGCGACACCCTGCACGCCTATTTCGGACGGTATGAATACCCGGCCGAATCCCTGCGTGAAAACGGCACCCTGCGTCCGAAGGCCGAGGATGACCCCGGCCATCTCGGCACCGAAACCGGCGTGGTGTCCACCACCGACGGCGTGCACTGGTCGGCCCCCCGGATGCTGGGGCTGCCGCTTGTCCCGAACCACGGTCCCCAGAAAACCCGGTCGGGCCGCCTCATTCTCGCGAGCGGCATCATGTTCCCGTACAGCGACGATCCCTCCGGCGTGGGCCGGTATGAGATCGCGGGTATTTACGGCGACGCGTTCGGGAACGCCAAGCCTTACGACGACTCCGCCGCGGTTGAACTGGTGACCCGAGCCAAGGGATGGGACGCAAAACTGATCTGCGAGGGCGCTTTCTTCCAAACGGATGACGGTGTCATTCATATGATGCTGCGCAGCAACGGTCCGGTGCTCTGGTGCGCGGACAGCTTCGACAACGGTGCGACTTACTCCGATCCCTATCCCACCGGTTTTTCCGACGATTCGAGCAAATTCCATTTCGGCCGGCTGCCGGACGGCCGCTTTTATGCGGTCAGCAACCCGGTCACCGGCGGCGGCCGGAATCCTTTGGTTCTCTCCCTGTCCCAGGACGGAGAGCTGTTCGACACCGCGTACATCCTGCGGGACGAACCCTATGACAAGCAATATCCCGGCATGTATAAGGGCGGGCTGTATGGATACCCCCACACCCTGGTACACGACGGGTTCCTGTACACGATTTATTCGAAGAGGAAGGAAGCCATCGAGATCACACGGGTGGCACTTCGGGACCTCTGACGGAGCGAAAGGAAGGCCATTCATGGGAAACACTGCAATCCGCCGGTTTCTGGCCGTGATCGGCGCCGGCTGTCTGGGACTGACAGGGCTGTCCGTCAGTGCGGCCGAAGGCAAGGCCCCCGATCCGGTCCCCCTCAGCTCCAATGTTGAGCGGCAGCCGTATTTTTCCGAGGTGTTCGCCTCGTATCCTGCCGGGGCGGGGACCGAATCGGTCTCCTTCCCGGCTTCCTCTGCGGTTCCCGGTTCCTCCGGAGACACACTGCGGTGGACCAAAGACCAGAAAACCCTGTTCTGGACCTTCTCCGTCGCCTCGGCGGGGCAGTACGTTTTTTCAGTGGATTACCGGCTGGTCGGTTCTTCTGGCAGTGAAGCGGTCCGCAGCCTGGAACTGGATGGGGTCTCCCCCTTCTACGAGGCGGATTATATCCCCTTTTACCGCAGCTGGCACGACGAGGGGGAAATCCGAAAAAACAGCCTGGGCGACGAAGTCCGGCCGAGCACGGTGGAGGACACCGGCTGGCAGACCACCACGATCACGGATGGGCACGGCTTTTACAGCACCCCTTTGGTGTTCTATCTCACCGAAGGGGAACACACGCTGTCCATGACCTATGTCAAAGAGGATCTGGAGCTCGGCACCTGGACGGTGCAGCCCTATAAGGTGTTGGAGCCCTACAAAGCTCCAGACGGCATATCCACCGCCTCCGAACTTTTGACCTTCCAGGCGGAGGACGCCGTCAAATCCAAAAGCGACGCCAGCATCCGGATGGAGACTGACGCCGATCCCTCTGCTGCGCCTTTCGAATACGGCTACCGCCTGCTCAACACCATCGGCGGCTGGCGCTGGCGGGAAGGCAACCAGCGGGTGACCCTTTCCTTTGAGGTCCCTCAGACCGGGTATTACCGCATCGCCCTGCGCTATGTGCAGAAATGGAACGACGGCATGCCCGCCTACCGGTCCATCGCCATTGATGGATCTGTCCCCTGTTCGGAACTGGCCGCCTATCGGTTCGCCTATGGAACCGACTGGCAGACCGAAACGCTCGGAAACGAAAACGGGGATTTTCTCTTCTATTTCAAAGCGGGGGAAACCCATACCATCACCCTGACGGCGGTCATGGGGGAACTCACCCCCATCATCCAGTCGGTCTACGACGACATGCTGGTGATTTCCGACATCATGAAGGACATCAGCAAACTGACCGGAAACGATCCGGACCCCAACTACGACTACAAATTCTTCACCTATATACCGACCCTGGAGGGCGATCTCAAAACCCTGTCCGCCCGGCTGAAACAAAAATCCGAGCAGCTGCGCGCCCTCACGGCCAAGTCCACCTCGATGAGCAGCAATCTGCTCTCCATCGCGACCCAGCTGGATGCCATGATCAAGAATCCCTTTTCCATCGCCAAACGGGCGGATCAGCTGACCGGCGCCCAGACC
>CABQAA010000139.1 GCA_902461995.1 uncultured Oscillospiraceae bacterium
GGCTATGCTGCAGCCCATCGTTCAGCACCTGCTCCACGGCCTTTTCAATGGCGTCCGCCGCGGCCGTCTCGCCAAGCGAATAGCGCAGCAGCATAGCCGCCGAGAGGATGGTCGCCAGGGGATTGGCCACATCCTGCCCCGCGATGTCGGGTGCCGAGCCGTGGATGGGCTCGAACAGGCCCCGCGTCCCTTCCCCGAGGGAAGCCGAGGGGAGCATGCCGATGGATCCCGCGATCTGGGACGCCTCGTCCGAGAGAATATCCCCGAACATGTTCGAGGTCACGATGACGTCGAACTGCTTCGGGTCCCGCACCAGCTGCATGGCCGCATTGTCCACGTACATATGGAAAAGCTCCACATCCGGATAATCCTGCGCAACCCGGATGACCGTCTCCCTCCAGAGGCGGGAGGATTCCAGGACATTCGCCTTGTCGATGCTGTGGACCCGTCCGCGGCGTTTCCGGGCGGTGTCAAACGCGACCCGGGCGATACGCTCCACTTCCGGAACGGAATACCGCTCGGTGTCATAGGCGGCGGGCACGCCGCCCACGGTCTCCCGGCCGCGCTCCCCGAAATAGATACCGCCGGTCAGTTCCCGGACGACGAGAAGGTCCATATCGTCCCCGACAATGGATGGACGCAGCGGGCAGGCGTCTTTAAGGGGCCCGTAAATCTTGGCCGGACGCAGATTGGCGAACAAGCCGAGCGCCGAGCGGATGCCGAGCAGCCCCGCTTCGGGCCGCTGGCCGCCCGGGAGGGTATCCCATTTATACCCGCCCACGGCGCCGAGCAGCACGGCGTCGCCCGCCTTGCAGGCCGCCACGGTTTCCTCGGGCAGAGGCGTTCCGGCCGCGTCGATGGCACAGCCGCCCAGAAGAGCATCGGTATAGGACAAGGCAAAGCCGTAACGGGCCGCCGCGGCGTCCAGGACTTTAACGGCCTCCCGCACGATTTCCGGGCCGATGCCGTCCCCCCGGAGGAGGGTGATGTGATACGTGTTCATGATTCATTCTCCTTTATATGACTTCTTGTAAGCGACAAAAAAGAACCGGCGGAACCAGAACAGCAGAGACCCGTCCGGCTCCAGGGGATACCGCTGCCGGATCTTGTCTAAGAACGCCTGCTCAAACGGTTCCCGCAGAGGGTCTGGCAGCGCCTCTAAATACGGACGCAGCCCGGTTCCCCGGTACCAGTCCAGCAGGCCCTCGTAGCCGTGCAGGCGATGAAGATAGACGGTCTCCCAGATATCCAGGCGAGCCGACAGTGACCGCAGCAGAGCATCGATCCTCTTCCCCGTCAATTCTCCGAACCGGGGGGTTCGCGCCGTGTAGCGCACATAGGGCTCTTCCAAAGCGGTACGGCAGAGAGCCGTATGCACGTCCTGTGACTCAAGTCTGAGGCCGTACGCCTCCCGCGGTTTGGAGCAGGGCACCTGCACGGCCAGCGCTCCGCCGGGTGCTGTGATATCATACAGCCGGAACACGGCCTCCTCCATATCAGGAATCCACTGGAGGACGGCGTTGGAATACACCAGGTCGAATGAGCCGAGATCCTGCAGATCCGCCCGAAGATCCCTCTGCAAAAAGGACGCGGCGGGCAGCGCCGCCTCAGCCTGCCGGAGCATCTCCGGCGAGCTGTCCAGTCCGGTCAGCCGTGCATCCGGCCACCGGGAGGCGAGTACAGCGGTGCTGTTGCCCGGGCCGCACCCCGCGTCGAGGACCGTCCGGGGGACGATATCTACCGCCGATGCCAGATCCCGGGCAGGACGGGTGCGTTCCGCCCCGAATTTCAGGTACTGCTCCGTATCCCATTTCGGCATCGCGTCACCCAATCTTTCCGGCCTGCGCTTCGGCCGAAGCCCGATTCATGGCGCAGAGCACCCCCTGAATGGAGGCCCGGTTGATATTGCTTTCGATCCCGACTCCGAAGACCGAACGGCCGTCCGGCGTCTTGAGTTCGATATAGGCGATGGCTTTGGAATCAGAGCCGGATGAGATGGCGTGCTCGTGATAGGATTGGAAGGCATAGCCGTCCACGCCCACCTTCCGCAGGGCGTTGAAAAAGGCATCGAGAGGCCCGTTTCCGGTCGCCTCGAGCGCGCGGCGTTCTCCGTCGATACTCAGAGTACCCTTGAAATGCACGCCGTTCTCGCTGTCCGACTCCTCAAAGAGGGTATGCCCTGCCAAAGCGTATTTCTGCGGCACCTCGAGATAATGCCGCCGGAACACGCCAAATAGTTCGTCAGCGGACAGCTCCCGGCCGACCCGGTCGCATTCTGCCTTGACCAGCGCCCCGAATTCGGGGTGCATCGCCTTGGGCAGATTGTAGCCGAAGGCACTTTGCATGACGAATGCGGCACCGCCCTTGCCCGACTGGGAATTGATCCGGATGATCGGCTCGTATTGACGTCCCACGTCGGCCGGGTCGATGGGCAGGTACGGAACCTCCCAATAGTCGGAATCCGACTCCCGCATATACTGCATGCCTTTGTTGATCGCATCCTGATGGGAGCCCGAAAACGCCGTGAAGACCAGTTCGCCGACATAGGGCTGCCGTTCCGGCACCCGCATCTTGGTGCAGCGTTCGTACATCTCTTTGAGGGCGGGCAGGCGGCTGAAATCCAGTTCGGGATCGACGCCCTGGGTGTACATGTTGAGCCCCATGGTCACGAGGTCCAGGTTGCCGGTGCGCTCTCCGTTTCCGAACAGGGTGCCCTCCACCCGTTCCGCCCCGGCCAGCAGCGCCAATTCCGCCGCACCCACGCCGCTGCCCCGGTCGTTGTGGGGATGGATGCTGATGATCGCAGCCTCGCGGTTGGGCAGATGACGGATGAAATACTCGATCTGGTCGGCGTGAGTGTTCGGCGTGCACATCTCGACCGTGTTGGGCAGGTTGAGGATGACGGGATTCTTCTTCGTCGAGCCGAGCGCCTCCATAACGGCGGCGCAGATGGCCACGGCGTTGTCCATCTCGGTTCCCGAAAAACTTTCGGGAGAATACTCATATCGGATATGGGTGTCCCCTTCAAAGCTCTCGGTCAGTTCCCGGACCAGCTTCGCACCCGCGACCGCGATGTCGATGATGCCGGCCATGTCCTTGTGAAAGACGACCTTGCGCTGCAGAGTGGACGTGGAGTTATAAAAATGGACGATGACGTTTTTGGCACCCCGGATCGCTTCGAAGGTGCGGCGGATCAGGTGTTCCCGGGCCTGGACGAGAACCTGGATGGTCACGTCGTCCGGGATATGGCCTCCTTCGATGAGTTCACGGCAGATGGCGAATTCCGTCTCCGACGCCGAGGGAAAGCCGACCTCGATCTCTTTGAAGCCCATATCGCAGAGGGCCTTAAAAAATTCGAGCTTTTCCTCCATATTCATCGGATCCACCAGTGCCTGGTTACCGTCCCGCAAATCGACACTGCACCAGATCGGGGCCTTTTCAATCACCCGGTCGGGCCACTGCCGGTCGGGCAGCCGGACTGGGGTAAAGGGTATGTACTTTTCGAATTTCGGTTTCATAGGACCAGACCTCCTTTTCAGATAAAAAAACGCCCGTCCCTGCAAAGAAGGGACGGGCGAAGACTCGCACGTGGTACCACCCAGTTTCAGGTGCCGAGGCACCCCTTGACCGCTCCGCCGCGGATCTCCGCAGAAAGCGCCGGCCGATAACGCCGCCACGCGGTCCGTCCTACCCCTTTCGGATCGGGCGAACGACTCCGGGATGAGCTATACACACGGTTTCCGCCACCGGCTCGCACCGCCCGCCGGCTCTCTGAGGCACAGGCCCCGTGTCTTATTCCCTTCAACGTCTTTGCCAGGTTGATGAAGTTGTTGTTTTTCATTATAACCACCGGGAACCGGTTTGTCAAGGGGAAATCCGGGCTGGAATCAGATATTGAACGGAGCCGGCTGTGCCTTCGCGGGATCAAAGCTCTGGCCGCCAGGGCTGGAAAGATCGAAATAAATCCTGGCGCTACGGGTGGTGCCCCAGTCCTGCTGAGGCACTCGTATCCCGAATCCGATTGAACAGAAAATCGATGGTCTCCCGGACGCCCGTATCATCGATCTGGCGGCACAGGTGCTAGTAAGCCGCCTTGACCTGCAGCCCGACCGCCATGTCGGACCGGATATCCGCGGCGGCATCCCCCGTTTCGCCGACATAGGCGGCAGTCCAGAGAGAGCCGCTGGCGTTGGCGAGCATGGTGTTAAGAGCCGTCAGAAAACGCAGAAAACCGGGACTGTCTTGGACAGTCCCGGTCATTTTCACATCTGGGATCAGCGGCACCCGCAGGAACGGCGGTTCTCGCCGCAGGAAGAACGGTCCGCGCGCGCCTGCTTAAACGCCTCCACAGCCTCACAGCTCAAGGAAACGGCGGACTGTTCGCGCACAGTCCCACCGTTGCAGTTGCAACAGCAACAGCTGCAGCCACAGTTGCAATTACAAGCCGGCTCCGTCATCCGGATCACATTGGTCCGGGGTTCAAAGCGTTCGCGGCGGCAGCCGCAGCCGCTGTCCATCGAACGGCGGCCGGCAGCCGCCAGCGCCACCACACCAAGCACTCCACAACACATACTCAATCACCTCCTGTTAGTACAAGCTATGCACACAGGAGGCGATCGGTGACAGGAGGACGAGCTGTCTTTATAAATGCAGCTGTTTCAGAGCGGTGAAGAGGTCGGCCGGCCGGGAGAGCAGGACATCCGCCCCCGCCACGGCCAATTCTTTCTCCCCGCGGAAGCCCCAAAGCGCGCCCGCGCAGGGCAATCCCGCATTGTGGGCGGTCTGCACATCCACATCCGAATCGCCGACGTACAGCGTCCGGCCCGGATCAGCATCCACGGCGAACAGGGTCTCGAGCAAAGCAGCCGGATCGGGCTTGTGCCGCCGTCCGGCCCGCCCCCCGCAAATCCGGGCAAAAGGCTCCTCTGGAAAAAGGTGACGCAGGATCTTAACAGCCTGCTCCTCCGGCTTGTTGGTCACAACGACCAGCCGATATCCCGTGCCCCGCAAAGTTTCGATCGTCTCCGGAATCCCCGGATAAGGCTTGGTAGCCCGCAGACAGTCCCGGTCGTAAACCCGCACAAACGTCTCGAGCAGAGCATCAACCCGCGCCGCATCGGTCTCCCCTGCTGCCCGTTCCATCAGGCGGCGGGCACCATTGCCCACGAAGCGGCGGTAGTCGTCGAGCGAATACCGCGGCTGTCCATCCGGACGGCCGCGCCCGGAAAGGCGAAGAGCTTTCTCCGCCGCGAACGCCAAATCCTCGAGCGTATCGGCCAGGGTACCGTCCAGATCAAACGCGACGGTTGCAGGATTCGTCATGAGCGGGATCTCCTTTTGCGGATCGGACGGGATTCTGCGGATAACCCCAATCAGATCATGGTCATGGTGTAGTGTACGGTATACGTTTCGTCGGGATTAAGGATACGCATCCCCTGCTTGTGTTCAAACACATCGTCCTCGGTCACCTGGGTGCCGGTACCCGTCCAGGGTTCCAGGCACAGGAAGGGCGCATCCGCCACCGCCGGAGTCCACAGGGCGAAGAAATCCATGCCGGGGAAATCCATCTGCACCCCTCGTCCGGATTTGCCCGAAATCAGCCGGACACTTCTCGAACGCAGATCATCCATAACGAGCGCCTCTCCCCGGAACAGCACGTGATTGAGGGGCAGGATGCGGGAGTTCGTCATCAGACGGTTGCGCTTCGTATCGACGATCAGAGCGGTCGGCAGCTCCACCTGCGGGCAGTTGATGGTTTCCGGCTGTTCAAACTCGATTCGGTAATCGTCGAACGCCTCCCCCGGCAGAAGCGGGACCCGGAAGGCCGGATGGCCCCCAACCGTGAAGGGCATCGGCACCGTGCCGGCATTTTCCACGATATAGGTGGTGGTAACGGCCGGTCCGTCAAGCGAATGCCGAACCCGGAAGACAAAATCGTAAGGATAGCCCTTCCGGCTCTCCTCGGTTGAAGTCAGACGGTAGGTAACAGACTGTCCGTCCGCCGTTTCCACCTCATAGGGGATTCTCCGTGCGATGCCA
>CABQAA010000140.1 GCA_902461995.1 uncultured Oscillospiraceae bacterium
CCGTCGTAGGGGCAGGCTCAGTCAGCTTGACGGTGGCATACCACTTGGTGATGTCTTCATACGAGTCGCCCTTGCCGGTTGCGACCAGGAAGCGGAGCTTGTCGTCCTTTTTGACCTGTATGTCCTCGATGGCCGGAACAGCCAATGTATTGTTGTTGCTGTTTGAGATTTCCGCCCAGTCGTCGCCTACGGGCCAGATCTTGGTATTGTTCAGATAGATGGCGTAATCCGAGGAATAGGCAGCGTTTCCTTGATTCCCGTAATTCCGCGTAATGGTGCAGGGATCGATGGTCACAGTGCCGGCGGCGGGAGCCACAAAGGTCTGGCTGCTCGTCATCCCTTTATAACCCACCCCCGAAACGAGTGCGGTGCCGGTCGTCAGAAACAGGTCGGTGTTCCAGGGAGAGGCCAAAGAGGCCTCTTCGCCGGCACTCACGCCCTGGCCGCTTTTGTAGAGGACGCCGTTGTCCCCGGCCACCATGGGCTTGAAATCCATGGTCTTTTCAATCGTGTATTCATAGATCCAGATAGTGCCGATCCCGACCTTGCCTTCGGCGTTGTTATAGAAGGGTGCCTTGTAGGTGGCTGTCTCCCCGGGCGCAGCCAGCGCCGTTTGCGCGGGCATGGCCGCCAGAGTGAGCGTTGCTGCCGCCAGAGTGAGCGTTGCTGCCGCCAGCCCGGGAAGGGTCCTACTGATTTTCTGAAAAATTGGCCTGGTTTTCATGCTGACACCTGACTTTCTTCGAAATTTATTTTTAGCCCTCCGGTCGGAAAAGCGGCCGATTGGGCTCGCATACGGCGTCTGGCCAAATTGCCGAAAAGCCGGGAAGGATGACATAGAAGGGGCTTTAGCTAAATTTTCCAACTGCCGGCTTGTTCCGAACGGATTTCTGTGTCTTTTATATGTTATCACACAACCTTTTCATCGTATTTGGACTTTTTTACGCTAAAACAGTCCATTTTTTACGGTTTATGATTTTGGCATTTTTCTCAAAGATTCCTACAAGCTGCCGAGTCTCATCTCGAGCAGCAGGAATACCAAGGAGGCACGGAGGATGGCAAGTTTTTACATATAAATAAAGAAAGAAAATTCATCATGAATCGTAACATCATAAAAAATGGATAGTCATAAATAAAATAAATCCAAACACTTTTGGAAAGGGGCGTGATAAGATACCGGTGAGATGGAGTGCGTCTCACCGAATACTTTACTTATTTACTAAGAAAGAGAGGATGACACCCATGAAAGTGGCGATAATCGGATGCGGGACGATAGCAAACGGAGCGCATATCCCGGCATACAGGAAGAACAAAGACGCGGAAATCGCGTATTTCTGCGATATACTGCCGGAGCGGGCGGAAAAGGCGGTAGAGGAATACGGGTGCGGACGAGCGGTGACGGACTATCACGAGATACTGCGGGATCCGGAGGTGGAAGCCGTGTCGGTTTGCACGCCGAACAACATGCATGCCCCTATTGCGATGGACTGCCTGCGCGCGGGGAAGCACGTACTGTGCGAGAAGCCTGCGGCCCGTACTTATGCCGAGGCCCTCGAGATGCAGAAAGTGCAGCATGAAACCGGCAAGGTGTTGAACATCGGGGTGGTGAACAGGTTCAACGATGGAGTGAACCGCATCCGGGAGTATATCCAAAGCGGCAGGCTGGGACAGATATATCAGGTGTATGTGAGCTTCCGTGCCCACCGGGGCATTCCGGGTCTGGGCGGGGCGTTTACCACCCAGGCCATTGCAGGGGGCGGTGTCCTCATCGACTGGGGTGTGCACTATCTGGACATTGTCATGTATTGCTGCGGCGACCCCACGCCCCTGAGCGTATCGGGGGAGACCTTCTGCCGCCTGGGCAAGGATATGAAGGAATATGTATACACCGATATGTGGGCCGGACCACCCCAATACGACGGGGTATACGACGTGGAGGACGCGGTGACCGGGCTTATCCGCACGGCGGGGCCGGTGGTGACCTTCAACGGCGCCTGGGCACAGAATATCGGGGAAGCGGAGAGCTATATAGATTTTCTGGGGGACAAGGCGGGCATCCGCCTCCAATACGGCAAAGATTTCCGGCTGTACACCACGGAAAACGGTGCCCTGATTTCTTATGAACCGAAGTTTCCGTCCCGCAACCATTTTGAAACTGAAATTGACGCTTTCCTGCGCTGTATCCGCACCGGAGAGAAGCTGCCCTCGCACATCGACACGGTGCTTCCCACCGCCCGGATGATGCAAGCGGTGTATGATTCCGCCGCGCAACACAAGGAAATTCGGCTGTATTGAGCCGCGAAAAGGAAAGGGGTGTTTCCTCATGACAAAAATTGGATTCATCGATTATTATCTGGACGAATGGCACGCCAACAGCTATCCGGCCTGGATCAAGGAAGCGTCGGACGGGGAGATGGAGGTGGCCTGGGCTTACGGCCATATCGACAGCCCCATCGGGGGAATGACCACCGATGAGTGGTGTGAAACCTATAAGATTCCCCGTTGTGCTTCTATCGAGGAAGTCATCGACAAGAGCGATGTCCTCATCGTCTTGTCTCCGGATAATTGTGAGATGCACGAGCTGCTGTGCCAGCTGCCCCTGCGATCGGGCAAGCCCACTTATGTGGATAAGACCTTCGCTCCTGACCTGCCCACAGCCCGGAGGATATTCGCCCTGGCGGAGGCGCATGGCACTCCTTGCTATTCCACTTCGGCCCTGCGCTTTGCGGAGGAGTACGCCGACGTGAATAGGAAGGCGATTTCAGCGGTGAATTGCTGGGGTCCGGGAAATTTCGAAACCTATTCCATCCATCAGCTGGAGCCGCTGATGATGCTCATGGAAGCGCCGGCCAAACGGGTTTTGTTTCTGCCGGGGGACAACTGGTATTCGTGCACGGTGGAATTCGTGGACGGGCGGTTCGGTACCCTGTCCGGCTATTTGGAGGGGGCACCCTTCCTGATGAATGTGTGTATGAAGGGCGGAAACCGGGTCATCGAGGCCCAATCGGATTACTTCCGCGCTTTCATCGCGGAGCTTGTCGACTTTTTCCGTACCGGCACGCCTAAAGTGTCCCATGAGGAGACGCTGCGGATTATGGCGGTGCGCACGGCAGCGTTGGAGGCGGCGGGGCATCCCGGCCAATGGACCGCTGTGGAGGCGGTCTGAACGGCACGGATGACTTTGGCTCGGTATTATGGCGGATGGGGTGCTGGAGGGAGATGGCTCCAGAAAACCTGATGCCGTCCAAGTTAACCGCTCAGATCGCCGCATGGCGCGGAGACAGCGATAGCTTTCCTGAGGGGGAAACCCGCGTTCTGTGGCTATAGCACGAGGAATGAAATTTTGATGCTGAAGAAAACCTACGGAATCCTGCCGGGGGCAGCTGCCAGCAGGTGATCGAGGATATGTGCTGAAATCGGACAACAGCATGCCGGACTATATCCTATATAAAACTATCGTGCGATGCTGGACGCGGTGCCCGAAGAGGCATGACAGCCAAAAACAAAAAAGCAAGCCGGACAGGATACTCTGTCCGGCTTGTTTTAGAGAGGGGCAACCGCGAAGTGGATGTATCAAACAGGGGCCCGCTGTGCAAGTGAAATTCAAGCTTCAGAAAAGGGACATCTATTCGGCTATCGTGGAGATGTGGACGGATTTGTCCGGTATTTTCACCGATTCGAGTCAATGGTCGGAGTTTCCGAGCAAAACATCAATCACAAATACATTCCAGGAAGTGTTCTTTCAGAACATCCGGCGATATATATACTGCTGCTTTTCTATGGTGTCCAGAATATCCTTAAGTTCCTCCGAAGTCGGATTCAATTTCTTATTTGTTAAGGAGGATTTTATATGCCAAAACGGAGAAGCCAGACTTGCTTGTAAGGCTGTCGTAAATATTGTATAATAACTTCCAGATAAATGTGCGTTTTATCGCCGTGAACGATGCAGGGGACACGGCAGACATTTTTGAAGTTTGTCTCGTTATAAACTATCGACAGTCCAATTTTGTACACAAAGATATCCATAAGGCCCCACATCGGCAGAAGGGAGAAAAGAGAAAATGGAGAAGATCTCGGTGGTGGTTCCATGTTATAATGAGGCGGAGGTACTCCCGCTGTTTTATCAGGAGATCTGCCGGGTGGCGGCGCTGATGCCTGCATATGCTTTCGAATATGTATTTGTCAACGACGGTTCGAAGGATACGACCCTCGCGCAGCTCAAAGCGCTGGCGGAAAGGGATGAACGGGTCAAATATGTCTCTTTTTCCCGTAATTTCGGTAAAGAATCCGCTATGTATGCGGGACTTCGCTATGCTTCGGGGGATTATGTGGCGATTATGGATGCGGATTTGCAGGATCCGCCTTCTCTGCTGCCGGAGATGATGCGCAGCATACGGGAAGAGGGGTACGATTCGGTGGCGACCCGTCGGGTGACGCGAAAAGGGGAACCCCCGGTGCGCTCCTTTTTTGCCCGGATGTTTTATTGGCTCATTCGGAAACTCTCCAAGACCGAGATTATGGACGGGGCCCGGGATTACCGGGTGATGACGCGGCAGTACGTCAATTCTCTGCTGGAACTCTGTGAATACAACCGCTTCTCGAAGGGCTTGTTCGGCTGGTGCGGCTTTGACACGAAATGGATCGAATTCGAGAATGTGGAACGGGCGGCCGGCGAGACCAAATGGTCGTTTTGGAAGTTGTTTCTATACAGCATCGACGGGATTGTGGCGTTTTCCACCAAACCGCTGGCCATGGCCGCGGTGATGGGGGTTCTGTTCTGCTTTCTGGCCTTTGTGTTCCTGATCGTCATCTTTGTCCGCGCGCTGATTTTCGGCGATCCGGTGGCCGGCTGGCCGTCGATGGTGTGCATCATTTTGCTCATCGGAGGTATCCAGATGCTGTTTATGGGGATTTTGGGTGAGTATCTGGCCAAGACCTATATGGAATCCAAACATCGTCCCCTGTATATCTGCAAGGAAAGCAACATCGCGCCGTATGAGGATCGGACGAACGGCTGAATCGCGAGTGCAGGGAGACGCCCCCGGATGATATAGGACGGTATCAGATGTATGCGCTGGGAAAGATTGACCGAATAAGACGCCGCTATGATCGCCTCAAGTTCTATAGGTATGGATTGGAGACCAATCCATACCTATTTTTAATCATGAGTGTTAGCAAGATCCGTCCGATGACCGTAGGGCCGGGAAATTCCGAAGGAATTTCGAGAAGGCTGACGGAGACGTTACCAATACGACCACGTATTGACAGCCTCTGATAACCGTAGGGCCGGGAAATTCCGAAGGAATTTCGAGGAGGCTGACGGAGACGTTACCAATACGACCACGTATTGACAGCCTCTGGGAAAGGGAAATCCCTTGCCCTTTTTTTTATTTAATGGTATAATCTACTGTAAATCGTTATTTTTTAGATAATGGGTATTTCGGCCGCTGGAAGGCTACCTCAAAATGGCTTTATCTGACGGCTTTAGGAGGCTTTTTCATTGCGGATAGGAATTGATATCGGCAGCACGACGGTTAAGGTCGTGCTGCTGGATGACCAAGATAAGACCATATTCCACACCTATGAGCGCCATATGTCCAAAGTGCGGGAAAAAACGGCGGAGATGCTCGCGCAGCTGCGTCCGAAGCTGTCGGGACAAATGGTGCAGGTGGCGATCACCGGGTCGGCCGGCCTCGGCGTGGCCAAGGCGGCGAATCTGGAATTTGTCCAGGAGGTGTTTGCCACCGCCGGGGCGGTGGAGCGCTTTATTCCGGACACCGACGTCGTGGTGGAACTCGGCGGCGAAGACGCGAAAATCATCTTTCTGACCGGCGGCCTCGAGGAGCGGATGAACGGCTCCTGCGCCGGAGGGACGGGGGCGTTCATCGATCAGATGGCGACCCTGCTCGGCATCACGGCGGATGAGCTCGACCGGCTGAGCCTCGGATATGAAAAACTGTATGCCATCGCGTCCCGCTGCGGGGTGTTCGCCAAGAGCGATATCCAGCCCCTGCTCAACCAGGGGGCC
>CABQAA010000141.1 GCA_902461995.1 uncultured Oscillospiraceae bacterium
CATGTTCACCGGGGCCCTGGGACTGCATTACGGGTTGGAGCGGATCGGTGCCACCGTCGTTCCCACCTCGTCGGGCAATACCGAAAAGCAGCTCAAATTCATGCGGGATTTCGGCACCGATACCATCGTCGCCACCCCGTCCTATTGTCTGTATCTGGCCGAATCGGCGAGAGAACGGGCGGAGGAGTTCCCGCTCGGACAATATCGGCTCAAACTGGGGCTGCTGGGCAGCGAGGGCTGCACCCCCGAAATGCGGGATCAGATCGAACAGAGCTGGGGCGGCGGTTTCTTCGCCACCGACAATTACGGCATGTCCGAGCTCAACGGCCCCGGCATGTCGGGCGAATGTCGGGAGCGGTGCGGCTTACATATCAACGAGGATCATTTCCTGTGTGAGGTCATCGATTCGAAGACCGGGGAAACGCTGGCCCCGGGTGATACCGGCGAATTGGTGGTGACCAACCTGACCAAGCGGGGCATCCCCATGCTCCGCTACCGTACCAAGGACATCACCCGGATCAATTACGAGCCCTGCGCCTGCGGCCGGACCACCGCCCGGATGCACAAGATCATCGGCCGCAGCGACGATATGCTGAAAATCCGGGGAGTCAATGTGTTTCCGTCCCAGGTGGAAAGCGCCCTGATCGGCATCACCCAGATCAGCCCCCACTACCAGCTGGTGGTCCGCCGCGAAGGCTACGCCGACACCCTGGAGGTGCGGGTCGAGCTGATCGACGGCTCTCTGCTCGAACGCTACGGCGAGCTGGAGGCGCTACAGCGGCGGATCCACGACCGGATCAAGGCCATTCTCGGCATTGAAATCAAGGTCAGCCTCGTCGAACCCAAATCCATTGAACGCTTCACCGGCAAGGCTCAGCGGGTGGTGGATCTGCGGGGGAAGTAATCCGGAAAGGAATACGCGGATGATTCGCCTTGGCATACGGGTCCTGAAGAAAGAAAAAGACGGCTCTCTGCGGCCGCAGATCGAGCTGCTGGAGGCCGAGGTCGACGGGCATCCGGTCCCGGCCCGCCAGGAGGCCGATTCCTATGTTTATGTTTTTGAGGGGGAACCGGGCGTCCATACGGTCCGTTTGTGGGAGCCGAATTTTGCCGGTTCCGCTGCCGCCTCTCTGCTGTTGTGCCTGATGGTTTTTACCGACGGCATCCGCCGGATGTCGCCGTTTACCTGCCGGTATGCCGGGGAAGTGCAGGTGACGGAGGACGCCGTCCTGACGGCTGTGCTGGAGGAGGTCCCCGATGCCAAAGGCCGTCCCACCGGCGTCAACCGGCTGTCCGTCCGGACGGAAAACGCGGAACTTCAGAGGATGGAGCAGGTATGTACCGCCTCCAAAGCCGATATCCGGCGCTGGGTTGCCGCCGTGCTGCTGCCGCCCGAATTTCTGGATGCCTGTCTGATGGCGGTGGGGATCCTGGCGGGCATCAGCGCGTATGATGCCACCGGTCCTGCCGGCGCGCTCCTCTGCTGGCTGTTTGCGTTTCTCTGTATGTTGTTTCTGCTTTGGTACCCTTATTATTTATCTAAAAAATGCCGTCAGCCCGACGTTGCATATTCCGATCCATCGATTTAACCCTTGAAAGGACTGGTTTCATGAGCAAGACTCTGCTGCTGGGCAACGAGGCTGTTGCCCGCGGACTCTACGAGGCCGGCGTCACCGTCGCCTCGTCCTATCCCGGCACCCCCAGTACCGAAATCACCGAGGCGGCTGTGCAGTACGGTGAAATTTACTCAGAATGGGCCCCGAACGAAAAGGTGGCCTTCGAGGTGGCTTTCGGCGCGGCCACCGGCGGCGCGCGCAGTTTCTGCGCGATGAAGCACGTGGGCCTCAATGTGGCGGCCGATCCTCTTTATACGGCGTCGTATATCGGGGTGAACGGCGGCATGGTCGTCGCCGTGGCCGACGATCCCGGGATGCATTCCTCCCAGAACGAACAGGATTCCCGGCATCACGCCGTCGCGGCCAAGGTGCCGATGCTCGAGCCCTGCGACTCGGCGGAGTGCCTGGCGTATACCAAGCTGGGGTACGAGCTGTCCGAACGGTTCGATACGCCTGTGCTTCTGCGCCTCTCCACCCGGGTCTCCCACTCCCGTTCCCTCGTGGACCTCTCTTCTCGTCAGGAAACGGAGTTGCGGCCCTATATCAAAGATCCGATGAAAAACGTCATGATGCCCGCCATGGCCAAGGCCGCCCATGTCAAGGTGGAAAAGCGGACCGAAGCGCTGCGCGTCTGGGCCGAAACCGAGGCGGTGGAACGCGGGATCAACACCGTGGAATACAACGACAAACGGATCGGCATCATCGCCGCTGGCACGACGTATACCTATGCGAAAGAGGCTTTGGGGGAGCGGGCGAGCTATCTCAAACTCGGAATGGTCAATCCTCTGCCGATTCAGACGATCATCGACTTTGCCCGCAATGTCGGGCAGGTTTATGTGATCGAGGAGCTCGACGACATCATCGAGACCCACTGCCGCAAGCATGGGATCCCGGTGATCGGCAAGCTGCTGTTCCCCATGGTGGGCGAGTTCTCCCAGCGGGTGGTCCGGGAGGCGCTGCTCGGGGAAGAGCGGCCGTGCGTTTCCTTTGACGGGGAGCTGCCGTCTCGTCCGCCTGTTCTCTGCGCGGGCTGTCCCCACCGCGGCCTGTACTACGCGCTGAAGAAATACAAGCTCTATGTCAGCGGCGACATCGGCTGTTATACCCTCGGCGCCCAGGCGCCTCTGTCCATGATGGATTTCAGTCTCTGCATGGGGGCCTCCGTCAGCGGCCTGCACGGCTTCAATACCGCGAGAGGCAAGGAACAGGCAAAGAAATCCATCGCCGTTATCGGTGATTCCACCTTTGTTCACTCCGGCATCACCGGACTGATTGACATCGCCTATAACAAGGGCATCTCCACCGTCGTCGTACTGGACAACTCCATCACCGGTATGACCGGACATCAGAACAACCCGATGAATGGCAAAACCATCAGCGGCGATCCCACCGTGGCGATCGACCTGGAGGCCCTGGCCCATGCCATCGGCATCCGCCGCGTGATCACGGTGGATCCCTTCGACATCGAGGCCACCCGCAAAGCGGTGGAAGCGGAACTGGCGGTGGAGGAGCCCTCCCTGGTCATTTCCCGCCGTCCCTGTGCACTGCTCAAGGACGTCAAGCACAAGCCCGCCCTCACCGTGGACGCAGAAGCCTGCACCGGCTGCAAAGCCTGTCTGCAGGTGGGCTGTCCCGCCCTTTCCCAGACGCCGTCCGGCACCGCGGGGAAAACCCGGGCCGTGATCGATCCCACCCAATGTGTGGGCTGCGGCGTCTGTGCGGCGGCCTGCCGCTTCGGCGCTATCAAAGGAGGGGACGCGGAATGAATCCGACTGTACAGAACAACGTCAAAAACATCCTGATTGCCGGCGTCGGCGGGCAGGGAACTCTGCTCGCGAGCAAGCTGATGGGCAAGTGTTTCATCGGCGAGGGCTACGACGTCAAGGTCAGCGAAGTCCACGGGATGTCTCAGCGAGGCGGCTCGGTGGTCACCTATGTCCGCTACGGCGACAAGGTCCACTCTTCCCTGATCGAAAAGGGAGAGGCCGATCTGGTGCTCGCGTTCGAGCAGCTGGAAGCGGCCCGCTGGCTGCCGTATCTGAAGCCGGGCGGGGTCCTCATCGCCAACACTCAGCGGATCGATTCCATGCCCGTCATTATGGGGAAGGCGGTTTATCCGGAGGATATTCTCGATAAAATCCGGGACAAGGGCGTCGAGGTAGTCGCCGTCGACGCGCTCTCCCTGGCGCTTGAGGCCGGGTCTGTCAAATGCGTCAATGTGGTGCTGCTCGGGGTTGCGGCCCGGTATTTGGGGCTTGAACCCGATGTGTGGCTGGAGATCCTGCGCACCGCCGTCCCGCCCCGGACCGTGGCGATGAACGAACAAGCCTTCCGCCTGGGCTATGACGCCCGGTAAAGCCGATTAAGCCGGCCGGGCGAATAGGAAGTCCACCCGGTCACAGGAAAGGAATGAACGATTCGATGCCCATTTACCAGCCGGAGGTGGAATGCGCCTCCCGAGACTATCTGCACGCGATCCAGTCCGCCCGTCTGATCCGCATGGTGAAGAACGCGTATGATAACGTGCCGTTTTATAAAGGCAAGTTTGATGAAATCGGCCTGCAGCCGGGAGACATTCATTCGATCGACGACCTCGTAAGGCTCCCCTTCACCGTCAAGACCGATCTGCGGGACAATTATCCCTTCGGACTGTTCGCCGTCCCTCAGAGCGAGCTCGTGCGTATACACGCGTCCTCCGGTACCACCGGCAAACAGACGGTGGTCGGGTATACGCGGCACGACATCGACGTTTGGGCCGAAGGCGCAGCGAGAGCGCTGAATGCCGCCGGGGCCACTCGGGAGGATATCATCCACGTTTCCTACGGGTACGGTCTCTTTACAGGGGGGCTGGGCCTGCATTACGGCGCCGAGCACATGGGCGCCACCGCCCTCCCGGTATCCTCCGGCAATACCAAGCGGCAGGTGCAGATTCTGCAGGATTTCGGCTCGAATTTCCTCTGCTGCACCCCCTCTTACGCCATGTTCATCGGGGAGACCGTGCGGGACATGGGGATCGACCCCCATTCCCTCAAACTGCGGGGCGGCCTCTTCGGGGCCGAGCCCTGGACCGACAACATGCGCCGCGAAATTGAGCGTCTGCTCGATATCCGCGCCTACGACATCTACGGACTGTCCGAGATCGCCGGCCCCGGCGTTGCCTATGACTGCGAGCTCCAGAATGGCCTGCACGTCTGTGAGGATTATTTCTACCCGGAAGTCATCGATCCCGAAACCCTCCAGCCGCTGCCGGACGGCGAGTACGGCGAGCTGGTGTTCACCTGTATCGGCAAGGAGGCCCTGCCTCTGATTCGTTACCGCACCCGGGATATCTGTGCTCTGAACCACGAGACCTGTGCCTGCGGCCGGACGACCGTCCGCATGACCAAGCCACGCGGCCGCAGCGACGATATGCTGATTATCCGGGGAGTCAACGTGTTCCCCTCCCAAGTCGAGCATGTCCTGCTCGAGCTCGGGATGGATCCGAATTATCTGATTCTCGTGGACCGCAAAAACAATCTGGACACGATGGAAGTGCAGGTGGAAATGAACGCGGCCCTGTTTTCCGATACCGTCCGGGATCTCGAATCGACGGAAAAACGGATCGAGGGCGCACTGCAGAGCACCTTGAATGTCCACGCCCGGGTCCGGCTGATGGAACCGGGTTCCCTGCCCCGTTCCGAGGGCAAGGCCAAGCGGGTCATCGACAACCGGCAGCTTTGAACCGTCTGTACAGGCCCTCCCGCTTGGATAACCCGCCGCCCGGGTCCGTTTCGGAGTTTTTCGTTGCATGGACAGGGGCGGGCGTGGTACAATAGAACCAAGGCGAGGGATGATCGGCGGTTCGTCAGAAACACCCCGGATCACGGTGGGCTATGGAACAGGAAAGGGTTTGAACGGCTGGATGCCGTAAAACAAAGGAGGGTCACCGCCCATGATCAAACAGTTATCGATTTTTGTGGAAAACAAGGCCGGACGCCTCGCGGAAATCACCGCTCTGTTGGCGAAGGCGGGGGTGGATATCCGGGCACTCTCTGTTGCGGATACCACCAATTTTGGCATTCTGCGCCTGATTGTGGACAAACCGGCCGCAGCTGAGCAGGTGCTGCGGGAGGCGGGACTGACGGTGTCTTTGACCGACGTCATCGCCGTCGGCATTCCCGACCAGCCGGGCGGATTTGCCTCGGCGATGCAGGCACTTGCGGAAGAGTCGATCGATATCGAATACATGTACGCGTTTATCTCTCGGGATGAGGGGCGTGCCTGTGTGATTCTGCGTGTCGAAAATGTCGAAGCGGCCGTTGCGGCACTGAACTCCCGGAACATTGAGCTGCTGGGAGAAGAGCGCGTGTATACCATGTGAGAAAAGGG
>CABQAA010000142.1 GCA_902461995.1 uncultured Oscillospiraceae bacterium
CGGGATGGGTGACGGGATATTTTTCTTTATTATAGCATTTCAGGAGAAAGTTGCAAGGAATCCGCACAAAAAACAGCGCTTTCCGTTTTAAACACAAAAAGGATGAGCTCCGCCCGTCCTTTTTGGCAAATAGAGATTGACACTCTTTTCACGAAATAGTACAATAACTACTATATGGAAATTTAACATCATACAGGAGGTTCGGAACGACATGGCAAGAGTCTACAATTTTTCTGCCGGTCCCTCGGTTCTGCCGGAAAGCGTGCTGCGCACCGCCGCAGAGGAGATGCTCGACTACAAGGGGTCGGGACAATCGGTGATGGAGATGTCCCACCGCTCCAAGACGTATGACGCCATCATCAAGGAATGCGAGTCCCTGCTCCGCGAGGTCATGAACATTCCCTCAAACTATAAGGTGCTGTTCCTGCAGGGAGGCGCCTCCTCCCAGTTCGCGATGGTGCCGCTCAACCTGATGAACGGCAGCGGCAAGGCGGATTTCGTCCTGACCGGCCAGTGGGCTTCCAAGGCTCAGCAGGAGGCCGCCCGCTACGGCGAAGCCCATGTCGTCGCGAGTTCCAAGGATAAGACCTATTCCTACATACCCGAACTCGATCCCGCGTCTTTCACTCCCGATGCGGATTATTTCCACATCTGTCTGAACAACACTATTTACGGCACCCGCTACACCACTCTGCCGGAAACCGGCAATGTGCCGCTGGTCGCGGACATCTCTTCCTGCATCCTGTCTGAGCCGCTTGACATCTCCCGTTTCGGGCTGCTGTATGCGGGCGCGCAGAAGAACATGGGCCCGGCCGGCCTGACCGTCGTCATCGTGCGGGAGGACCTGATCGGCCACGCCCGGGACATCACCCCCACCATGTTCAATTATCAGATCCACGCCGACAACGGTTCGATGTACAACACCCCGCCCTGCTATGCCATCTATATCTGCAAGCTGGTGCTCGAATGGATTAAAAACGACATCGGTGGGCTGGAGAAGATGAAGGAGCGCAACGAAAAGAAGGCGGCCCTGCTCTACGATTTCCTCGATGCGTCTTCTCTGTTTAAGGGCACGGTCGAGAAGAAGGACCGCAGCCTGATGAACATTCCGTTCGTCACCGGCAACGAAGAGCTCGACGCCAAATTCGTCAAAGAAGCCGCGGCGGCCGGATTCGTCAACCTGAAGGGCCACCGTTCGGTCGGCGGCATGCGGGCGTCCATCTACAACGCCATGCCCATCGAAGGCGTGGAGAAACTGGTCGCCTTCATGAAGCAGTTTGAAGCCGCGAATGCCTGACGTGGATTCGGCGCGGCCGGTTCGGCCGTTTATCCCGGGGAGGGATAAACGATTGCCACACATTCAGCCAGAAAGGACATGATTTTGGTTATGCAGATCAAGACTCTCAATAAAATCGCGGCCTGCGGCCTCGAACGCTTCGGCCCGACTTATACGGTTTCCGACGACGCGGCGAATCCCACCGGCATCCTGGTCCGTTCCGCCTCCCTGCATGAGATGGAACTGCCGGATTCCCTGCTGGCCATCGCCCGCGCGGGCGCCGGCGTCAACAACATTCCCCTCGACCGCTGCAGCGAGGCGGGTGTCGTGGTGTTCAACACCCCCGGCGCCAACGCCAACGCCGTCAAGGAACTGATCATCGCCGGGCTGCTGATTTCCTCCCGGAAGGTGATCGACGCCATCGCGTGGGCCCAAACCCTCAAGGGCCAGGGCGACGACGTCACCAAATTGGTGGAAAAGGGCAAGTCCCAGTTTGCCGGCCCCGAAATCAAGGGCAAAAAGCTCGGCGTCATCGGCCTCGGTGCCATCGGCGGCCTGGTCGCGAACGCCGCCCATTCCCTGGGCATGGAAGTCTACGGCTTCGACCCGTTCCTGTCGGTCGACGCGGCCTGGGGGCTCTCCCGCGGCGTCAAGCACGCCGTCAGCCGGGAGCAGATTTTCGCGGAATGCGATTATATCACGGTGCACACTCCGCTGACCCCCGAAACCAAGGGGATGTTCTGCGCGGATTCCTTCGCCATGATGAAGGACGGGGTCCGGATTCTCAATTTCGCCCGTGCCGAACTGGTGAACGCCGCCGACATGAAGGACGCCTTGGCCTCCGGCAAGGTCGCTGCTTACGTTGTCGACTTCCCCACCGATGAAATTCTCGGCGTGCCGGGCGTCATCGCCCTGCCCCATCTCGGTGCCTCCACCCCGGAGAGCGAGGACAACTGCGCTATGATGGCCGTCGATGAGATGAAAGCCTACCTCGAAGAGGGCACCATCCGCAATTCGGTCAACTTCCCGTCGGTCGATGTCCCCCGCTCCACCGATCACCGCCTGTGCGTGCTGCACCGCAACATTCCCAACATGTTGACGGGCATCAGCGGTGTCGTCTCCGCCGAGGGCATCAACATCGAAACCATGACCAACCGGTCGAAGAAGGATTACGCCTACACCATCCTTGATGTCGTGGGCGATCTGTCCGAATCCAGCCTCGACAAGATCCGGGCCATCGACGGCGTGATCCGTCTGCGCAAAATCTGATCGACCTTCCCCACAGATAACAAAAAACGGCGGAACGCGGTGCGTTCTGCCGTTTTTTCTATACCTTTCACGCAAAAATGCCGCTGTCCTTTTTTGTTTTTCGCGCCATGCTTTGCGGCTTATCTTCACGTGGAGCACAGCCCTTTGTCGTGAGAGCTGTCCCGTATGAAGCGGAGAATCAGAAGCGGAACGCAACACGTTCCGGGCCTTTTACATTCCCAGGGTTTTCGCGGCATCCTTGCAGCGGGCCAGGAATTCCCGCACCGCCTGTTTTCTGCGGGACCGGTAAGGCCGCAGATCGGCGGATACCCCGACGGCGGACAAACCCTCGTTGCGGGCAAGGAACAGGGCGCGATAGAGATGGTATTCCTGCGTGACGATCACGAGGGACCGGAATCCGAACACCACCCGGGCACGTAAAATCGAGGCCGAGGTCGATACCCCTCCCCGGTCCAGCAGGATCGCCTCGTCGGGGATCCCCGCGCGCAGAGCCGCCCGACGCATAGCTGCCGGTTCGTCATATCCGGGACGGCCATCCCCGCTGAGCAGCAGGCGGTGGCCTGCTCCCCGGTGATAACAATCGACGGCCACTTTCATGCGGTCGTCCAACATATCGGACAGGCGGCCGTCCGGCTTTATGCCTGCCCCCAAAACCAAGATCGCATCGGCGTTCCGGCCAGCCGTTTCCTCCGCCGTCCGGATATCCGAGGCCGCGTCGGCAACGACGCAGGCGTTCAGGGCCGCCGCGGAAGCGGCCAAGGCGCCGCCGAGCGTCAATAGAATTGGAATGCTGTTTTTCATCGAGTCCATCCCTTCTCGTCTCGTAAATCTTCCGCCGGATTTCCATGTCTCTTAGTCTGTCCGGAAAATTGGGCCTCCATGCCTGAACGGGCCGCATAAGCAGGCAAAGTCCTTTGCCAATCCTGTCGTGTCCCATTCTGTCTTTCCGGGGAACTGTGTGGTTCAGTATACAGCCAAAAACACCGCTTGTAAAGAAATCGGGATAACGGAGCAGGCGCGGCACAGAGCGATTTCCGGGGAGGGTCTGTAAATGGCCAGCGGATACCGCAAGACCTTCGGGCAGATTCATCCCAAGCAAAAAGCCTTCACCGAACTGGTGAAGGCTTTTTGCTTGTGGGAAAGGCAGCCTTGTGGGAGGCTGTTCAAGGCGCGGGGATGTGGGATGCCCCACGCGGATAAAAATCAACCAATCTGCGGCAGGCTCGCCGCGGCGACTGACTGGCCGACCCGGCGGATCTTTTCGTCCGGCAGATGAAGGGCCATGGCCGCGCACTCCGGGTATTCCTCATCGAGGACCCGGCGGGCTTCCGCTATCACGAGATCACCGCCCTCGCCCGACATCACACGGCCGAGCAGCAGGACATGAGCGATGGAATAGTACATGGCATAATAGGCCAGCGCATGGCCAAGATAGACGCCGATGGAGCGGTAAATATCCCGGGCGGACTCGCTGCCCGCCTCCATCTCTTTCTGGACCACTTTGAGTTTCTCCGCTGGGGACAGACTCTCGTCGAGCGAGATCCCGGCCCGAGGCGCCAGCTTGATGACGCTGTCCTGGGAGAAATATTTGACGCCGCAGCCTTTGTCACCCGACCATTCGTCCACCATGGCGTCCGCCTGGAGATCGACGGGGGCAAAAGCCAGCTCATTGAGCCAGCCGGTGATGTTGCCGTCGGTGTCGACGTATCCGGCCGCTTCGGAGGTGCCCATGGCAATGCCGAGCACCCGGTTTTCCTCCAGGCTCATGGCCCCGGCCAGCGCGGTGACATCACCGTCGTTGGCGACTTCGAGCGGAATATCCCCCAGTTCCTTCGCAGCGCGTATGTAAATGTCCTTGACCTTTTTATCGAACTGATCCCGCGGAACTTTCAGGAACAAGGAGGCAACCATCGCGCGGTTGTCCACGTAAATGCCGGCCGAAGAAACGCCAATAGCATCCACGCGAGGCATCTTCTCCGCTGCGGAACGGAAGGCGTCCAGAATGCCCTGATAGTGATAATCGGGGTCCTCGTTGGTCTTGGGGAACCAGACGACCTCCTCGGAATAGACCGGCACGCCGTCGACCACAGCCGAAACCTTCCGGTCGCTGCCGCCCGCGTCAAACCCGATGCGGCAGCCTTCGAGATGGCGGCCGACCGACTGGGCGAGAGTCTTTTCCGCCGGGGTTTTGTCCAGCGGCAGAGCCTCCACTTCAAAGGGCTTCTCATACACACGGCTCATGAAATCCGCATCGAATTCCCGGGAACCGCCGGGCCGATAGGCGTCTTTCATAATCTGGGCCATCTCGTCGTCACCGCAGACAAACACCTTGTATCCGCCGTAAGCCCACAGGAGCATTTTCACCGTGCGGTCGACGTACACCCGGTCGGCCTCGGCCATTGCAGGGGTGCCGTGAATCTTGAAGCGCCGCACCGCCATCTGTCCCTGATTGCGCTCCACGGCCACGGCGATCGCCTTTCCGTTCGCGGCCGACTTGTCAAACGCGCGGCAGAACGCCGCCATGGGCACATAGCCTGTATCCAAAACCGGGGTGTTTTTCACCGGTATATCGAGTCCGTACAGCTTCATGCCGTTCCGCTCCTTTTTGTCGAAATTCGAACTTTCTACCAATTACACTATACCAGAGCCCCTGTGAAATGCAAGGCGTTCGTCCGGGTATTGGCTCCTAAGTCAAATTTTCCGTCCGATTGTGCAACCCGGCAGTCCGCCGGTCCAAAATGCCCCCTCCTTGCAAATAATTGGCATGACCCCGTCCAGCATCGCATATATTGCTGCGAGGACAAAATTGTTTGAAAGGAATGGCTGTTGAAATGAACCGATTTTTTCCTGAGGGGGCATTGATCGATACCCCGGACAATCAGCGGCTCATCCAATCTCCGTCGGCACTGGCGGAGGCATCGATGGAGGGGCGAGTCGTCGAAGCACGGGCCGTGTTATGCGACGCGGAGCACAATCTGCATGTGGAAATGCCTTGCATGGAGGGCATCATCCCCTATACGGAAGGGGCCATCGGCATCGCGGAGGGCACCACCCGGGACATCGCTCTGATTTCCAGAGTGAGCAAACCGGTGAGCTTTCTGGTGCAGGGGTTCGAATATCAGCCAGACGGCACCCGCCGCGCCGTCCTGTCCCGCCGGGCGGCTCAGGAGAAATGCCGGTATGACTACGTCCAGTCCCTTCGCACCGGAGATATCATCCCCGCGCGGGTGACACGGCTCGAGACGTTCGGTGCCTTCTGCGACATCGGATGCGGACTGCCCGCCCTGCTCCCGATTGCCAGTATTTCGGTCAGCCGGATCGCCCATCCCTCCGACCGCCTGAATCCCGGCATGGACATTTTCGCGGTCATTTCCTCGATGGAAGGGGACCGGGTCTGCCTCTCCCAGCGGGAGCTGC
>CABQAA010000143.1 GCA_902461995.1 uncultured Oscillospiraceae bacterium
CGCCCCGAAAAGGATGTGGACGCGTTCCACCCGTTCAATGTGGGACGGATCATGCTCGGGGACTATACCTATCTGCCCTGTACTCCGGCAGGCATCATGGAGATCCTGCGGGAATACGGCCGACCTACGGAGCCTTTGTACGGCAAAAAAACGGCGTTTACTCCCACCAAGGTGGCCGTCGATTCTAAAGACAATCTGTTCGTTGTCAGCGCGGGCAACACCAATGGAATCGTGCAGATATCCCGTTCCAGCGGAGAATTTTTGGGGTATTTCGGAGCTAATAAAACGCCGGTGAGTCTGTGGGATATCATCAGCGATGCCATTTTTACCGAAGAACAGAAAAACCAAACCCGTAAAAATTTGCCGACGTCGGTGAGCAACCTGGCCATCGACGGATTGGGTATGGTCTATACGGTCACGGATGTGGAGTCCACCGAGGTGATCCGAAAGCTCAACATGTCGGGCAACAACATGATTCAGAACACCATCACGTTTCTGAATCCCACCGATGTGACAGTGGGCGGCATTGGAAATATTTTCGCCTGTACCAAAGACGGGTATATTTTGGAATTCAACAGCGAGGGACAGCTCATCTTTCTGTTTTGCGGATTGGATGACGGGAGTCAGCGCATCGGTTTGTTTTCCTCCATTTCTTCCATCGCGCTGGACGGCGAGGGTCGTCTCTTCGTCCTGGACGACGGGAAAAACGAGATCCAGATCTTTGCTCCTACGGAATTTGCCGATCATGTGCATACGGCCCTGGACCTTTACCAGAGCGGCAAATATCTTCAAAGCCGCGAGCCCTGGGAAAATGTCCTGCGTATGAACAATTTGTTCGATTACGCCAACCAGGGAATGGGATTTGCCTATTACAAAGCCGAGGATTACGTCAGCTCTATGCGAAGCTTTCGCTTGGCCAATTACAAGCAGGGATATTCCGATGCTTTTGCCGAACAGCGGAACATTTGGTTGCGGGCCCATATCGTTTGGATTGCGGCTGGCATACTTGCGCTGATCCTTGTCATACAGCTGCTCCGGCTTTTAAAACGCCGGACCACTTGGCTCCAGCCGATTGCGGCAGCGGTCGGCAAGCTGGGCCGTGTACGGCTTATCGCGCAGCTGCGCTTTGTGATGACGGTGCCCCGCAATCCGGCGGCGGCCTACTATGGCATCAAACGGGACCAAAAGGCCTCCTGCTTGTCCGCCACGATTTTGTACGGGGTATTTGTTCTGCTGTTCCTGCTGGAAAAATACGCGTCGGGCTTTCTGTTCAAGACGGTGGAAGACGGACGATATACGATTGTCTCCGACGTGGCAATTTTGCTGGGCGGGTTTGTGCTGCTCAATCTGTGCCATTATTTAATTTGTTCCATCACCGGCGGTGAAGCGTCTTTGAAGGACGTGTACCGGGGCCTGATATACGCCTGTATGCCCTATTTCGTATTGAAGCCGGTCACGATTCTGCTGTCCCATGTGCTGAGCTACAGCGAGAGTTTTCTCATGACGTTTATCCAGGTTCTGACAGTCGGCGGCTGTGTGGTGCTTCTCTTCGTCATGGTGATGGAGATGAACAACTATACCCTCGGGGAAACGCTGAAAAACATGCTGCTGACCCTGTTTTTCCTCTTGGTGGCCGTCGCCGCCCTGTTCATTATCTATATCCTGCTCAGGCAGTTTGTCGGATTCATCGCAGAATTCCTGAACGAGGTGAGATATCGTGTCAAAAACTAAGGTATACACGGCGGCGTTGCTGACGGCGGTCATGCTGCTGGCCGGATGTGCCGGCACGGTATCGGACGTCGCGCCGCTTCCGGACGGAGCCTCCGGCAAACGGGAGGTGACGGCTGCCGTTTCGCCTCTTCCGGAGGAAACGTTGGAGAATCACCGGCTGATCGCGCGCAACGCCGCTTTTTCCCTGTATGTCAACGACGAGGTCCTCTCTGTCATCGTCGTGGAGAATGCCACAGGGAGACAAATGCGTTCTGCCGTGGCGGAGCTGAGTGACCAGGACAGCCCCCTCTGGCGGAATTTTATCCGGTCGGGGGTCTGCATCGAGTATTACCCGGGCAAACGGAACAGCACGTCCCGCGCCGATATGTACCTCAAGAATCCGGAAAAGACCGTCACCCGGACGGAGGACGGCTTTGTGGCCCATATCGCGTATAAAGACCTGGGCATCGCCTTCGACTTGTTCGTCTCTCTGACGGAAACGGGCATGACGGCGGAAATTCCGCAGGCCTCCATTGAAGAGACGGGAGAGAACAAGCTGGCCTCCGCCTATATATACCCTTTTATGGGCTACAGTTATCTGGATGAAAAAGAAGGCTATATGTTCATCCCGGACGGCTGCGGGGCGTTGATTTCTTTGGAAGACAACGAAGGCAAATTCCAGCAGCCGTACAGTGCGCGGATCTACGGCAGCGATTACGGGGTGCAGGATCAGATCGCGGCGGTTCAGCTCCTGGAGGACGGATCCACCACGATGAAGGAAGCACGGCCGATTATGGCGCCGGTTTACGGTATGGTGCACACCGATGAACAGATCGGTTTTCTCGCGGTGGTGGAAGGCGGGCAACACAGTGCGGAAATCTACGCATATCCCAACGGGGCTCTGACCGTATACAACTGGGTGACGGCCAAATTCCTGTATCGGGAAACCTATACACAGCCCACCAGCAAGACCGCCGGGATCCGCGTGGTGGAGGAAACCCGCCGTTCTTTTGACGCACGAATCGAATTCCGTTTTGTAACCGGGTCGGACGCGGATTATGTGGGCCTCGCCTCCGCCTATCGGGACTATCTGACCGAAAAGGGACGGATTGCCCGAAAGGAAGAAGAGTATCGTCTCCGGCTGGATTTCCTGGGCGGTGACGTGGAGAAGGCCATGGTCGGCACGCGGTTTGTCCCCATGACCACGCTGTCCGATATCGAAGAGATCGTGGAGGATGTCCGGAACCGGAACGTGGAGAAACTGCTGACTGTTTATAAAGGCTGGCAGCCGGACGGGATGTACGGAAACCTGCCTTCCGATTTGAAGCTGGCAAGTGCTCTCGGCAGCGGCCGTGAGCTGGAAAACACGGTGAAAAACCTGGCCGAGAAAGGTGTGCCCCTGTATCTGTACGGTGATTTCTTGCGGGCCTATTCCAAAGCGGGACGCGCTTCCTCGGACTTTATTTACCGCATCAATCAGCAGCCGCTGAAGCTGAACACCTACCGCACCTTGTTTCCAGAGATGTATTACAGGAGCCCGCCGGTGGCGGCAGATCTGTTTACGCGGCTCTCGGCCCGTGCCGAAGAAAAGGGTCTCGCTGGAATCGTGGTGGACGGCCTGACCAATCAGCTGACATCCTTTCGCCAGAAACAGGGAATGATCTCCCGCAAACAGGCGGCGGATATGACGGCCGCGGCTCTGAACGCCGCGCCGGAAGGCGTGTGTCTCACCAGTTCTCCCTTTGACTATCTTTGGAGCGAAAGCGATGGATTCCTGGATTTTCCGCTTTACGGATCCAACTATAAATTCGTGGATGAGGAGATCCCGTTTTTTGCCATCGTGCTCAAAGGAAGCTTGACTCTGCACAGTGAATACATCAACTTTCAGGCGAACAGTACGGAATATTATCTTAAAATGATCGAAAGCGGCGTATTCCCGTCGTTCCTGCTGGCCGGCGAATCCCCCGCCGAGCTGATCTACACCGATTCGAACAGCCTGTATTCGCTGCTGTACAGCGAATACGCGGATTGGATTGAGGAATATGACCGGGTCTTCCGGGAACTGGCGGAAAATACCGCGGGCGCTGTTGTAACCGGCCATAGCCGGAGAGACGGTGTGGCGGTCGTGACCTACAGCAACGGATACCAGGTGATCGTCAATTACAACGATCAGGCGACTGAACACAATGGGGTTGCCGTTGAGGCACATGCCTTTTGGGCGGGGGTGACGCAGTGAAAAGACAAAAAGATCGATGCAGGCGGCGCCGGCTGTTTTCATTCCGCCGGTCTGACTGTTTCGCCTTTGTTTTTCTGGCTCCCTGGCTGGCGGGGCTGGTGCTGTTTGTCTGCCGTCCCTTGATTCAGTCCTTCTATTACGCCCTGTGTGATGTCAAGGTGACGGGAAGCGGACGGATCCTCACCTTTCTGGGATTCGAAAATTTCGCCTCCATCTGGGTGAAGGACATTGCCTTTCTGCGCAGGGAACTGAACTTTCTCCTGTCCACCGTGCTGCAGGTGCCCATCGTGGTGATTTTTGCCCTTCTGGCCGCCTTGATGCTCAATTCGCAGATCCGGGGAAAAGGGATTTTCCGCACCATTTTCTTTCTGCCCGTGATCGTGGTCAGCGGACCATTGATCAACGAATTGTCCAATCAGGGGGTCGCCACCATCCCGCTTCTCGAACAGCAGGGGATTCTGGACACCCTGTCCGCCGTTCTTCCCGACTGGATGGTCAGTCCGATTTCCGGCCTGTTTTCCAGGCTTATCATGATTCTGTGGTATTCGGGAATTCCGATCCTCATGTTCTTGGCGATTCTTCAGAAAATCGATTTGAACATGCTGGAGGCGGCACGGATCGATGGGGCGACCGGATGGGAGATTTTCTGGAAGATCACGTTGCCGGCGATCCGTCCCATCATGCTGCTCAACGCCGTGTATACCCTGGTGTATCTGGCCAACGCCGATGGAAACGGAGTTATCAACCTCATATCCAATGCCATGCTGCAGGTGACCAGGGGATATGGGTATGCCGCGGCCATGGCCTGGACCCATACCGTGATCGTTGTGTTCCTGCTGCTCCTGGCTTTTCTGCTGCTCAAGGGCCGTTCGGACAAGGCCGCCCGCAAACAACGGCTATAGGGGGGATTCGATGGAGACGATCAAGACGAAGGCGGGCCGGCGCCTGCGGTACATGAAAAACGCGGGGGCACGGGAAACCGTCCGCCGGGTCCTGCTGGGGAGTACCGGCAAGACCGGTCTTCTGTTCAAAATGCTGTTATACCTACTGCTCATTCTGCTGTCTTTTACCTTTTTGTATCCGATTCTATATATGCTGGTCAACAGTTTCAAATCCCTGAACGATCTGCTCAACGATTCGGTTAAGTGGATTCCCACCTCTTTTTGTCTGGATAATTACACCGAAGCGCTGAGGGTGATGAAATTCTCGAAGACCATTGTGCAGACTGTAGAACTGTCCTTTATTCCGGCTCTGTGTCAGGTGGTTGTAGCGGCGCTGACGGGCTACGCGTTTGCCAGATACCGCTTTCCCTGCCGGAAATTGCTGCTTGGTCTGCTGATTCTGACCTTCGTTTTGCCCAAGCAGGCCACCATGCTGCCCACCTATCTGATGTTCAAAGACATGGACCTCATCGGGACCCTATGGGCGTTCGTCTTTCCGTCGGCACTGGGGCAGGGATTCAACAGCGCCATCATCGTCCTGGTTTTTTATCAGTTTTACAATCAGCTGCCCGTATCTCTTGTGGAAGCGGCCCAGCTGGACGGCTGCGGGCATTTTAAGGTGTTTTTCTATATCGCGCTGCCCGCTGTAGGCGCGGCCTTCCTCATCGGTTTTCTCTTTTCTCTGGTCTGGTATTGGAACGAAACCTATTTCACCAATATTTATATCGCCAATACCGGTATCGGCAACAAACATACCATGTCCACCCTGCTCGTGGAGCTGACCCAATTTGAGGCCAGCTACAAACTGCTGTATGAAGGGCAGGAAACGGTCAACTACGTCAACGAGGCCATCCGGATGGCCGGCACCATGATATGCATCGCCCCGCTTCTGCTCATCTATTTTCTGCTTCAGCGGTATTTCGTGCAGAGCGTGGACATGGTGGGTATCAAGGACTGAAACAGGTTGGTATCCGGCGAAGGAAACGCCGGTTAAAGGTCAAAAGAGTTTGGAGGAGAAACCATGAAAAAGAGAACACGCGTGTTC
>CABQAA010000144.1 GCA_902461995.1 uncultured Oscillospiraceae bacterium
CGTGTTTCGGGGAAGTTTCCTTAATAGTATACAGTATAACCGGGCAATATGACAATTCTATGAAGAAATACGCTGCAAACGACCGAAAATTCCATTGTTTTTTACGGTACAGGGGGGTATAATCGAAAAAAAGCCTGCAAAGGGGACGATACCATGCCGATTATCCACGCCCATCGCGGAGCCTCTGCCTATGCGCCCGAAAACACGCTGCCCGCGTTCCGCCTGGCGCTCGAACAGCACACCGACGGCATTGAAACGGATATCCACCTCACCCTCGACAATCAGTTCGTCGTCTGCCATGACGACGAGATCGCCCGGACCTCGAACGGCGAGGGGAAAATCCAGGATATGACGGTCGAACAGCTCAAACAGTACGATTTCGGCGTCAAGTTCGGCCCCGCTTTCGCGGGCACGCCGATCCCCACCCTGGACGAGCTGCTCGAAGTCGTCCGGGACGTCGATCCGATCAACATCGAGATCAAGGGCCCGTTCCGGGAGGATGCGGACATGGCGGCGGCTTACCGGCTGCTGTATGAGACCCTCGTCAAATTCGACTGTGTGGAGCGGACGCTGTTTTCGAGTTTCGGCCACAGCTGGCTGCGGGATCTCAAGGCGCAGTATCCCGATCTGCGCACCGGTTTGCTCTACGCCGGAGATCCCAAAACGCCGGAGGAAACACTCGAGCTGGTGCGGACCTACAACGCCGACGCCATCCATCCCTATCTGCACTCCATCAACAAGGACATCGTGGACATCTGCCTGGCGCACGGGATCGATGTCAATGTCTGGACGGTGGATTCTCCGGAGGATATCGCCACGGCGGTGTCCTATGGCGTGACCGGTATTATTACGAACGTGCCCGACCGGGTGCGGGCCTATTGTGAGGCGCATGCCTGATGGAAAAAGGATGCATCCAGATCTACCACGGAAACGGGAAAGGGAAAACCACCGCGGCCGTAGGGCTTCTGCTGCGGGCAGCAGGGCAGGGATTTTCGGCCGGCTTCGCCCAGTTCCTCAAGGACGGCAGCTCGGGGGAGTGCCGGATGCTGGCGGATCTGCCCGGCGTCACGTTGTTTCCGTTCCTGCCCAAGGTACCCTTCACCTTTGCCATGACCCCGGAACAGCGGGCGGACGCCGCGGCGTTTTACGCCGCTCTGCTGGATGAAATACGGCAGCGGCGGGATCTGGATCTTGTGGTGTTGGATGAGGTGCTCGATGCGGTCAATGCGGGCATTCTGCCGGAAACGGCTCTGCTGGATTTTCTGAAGAACCGGCCGGCCGGGCAGGAAGTGGTGCTCACCGGACGGGACCCGTCTGAAACCCTGTGCCGGATGGCCGACTATATCACCGATATGCGCGCCGCGAAACACCCCTATGCCGCCGGGCAGGAGGCGCGGCGCGGCGTCGAATGGTGAGGTGCTGCCAGCCGGTTCTATACGGGCGGATGGAACTAAAAACCGCCTGTAAGGTTACGGGATGCGCAGAAAGGATTTTCCCTGCGGCCCGAAGAGGAAATATCCACAAACCAAAACAGACCGGCTGATCTTAGCCGGTCTGTTTTTTTCCGAATCCAGCGGCAGAGACCCCTGACCAAACAGAAAAGCCGGCCGCAGATGCGGCCGGCTTTTTCATACGGATACGGGGAGTAGGAGGATGCCGGATCAAAGCGAGGATTCCGTATCGGCGGGATTTGTAGTGTTTGTAGTGGGGGTGGCGTCGGACGCGGTCGATTCGCTGCGGATAATCAGGCGGCTGCGCATGTCTTCCGCGGATATCGGCCGGATGGGATTTCCCAGGATGCGTACGAAATACTCCGTGGAGGAGGTCTCGTCACGGACCTCCATCCGCAGCCGGATTTCCCGGATGCCGGCGTTGTCTCCGCAGGCGGACGCAATGGACGCGAAGGTTTTGGCAATCTGATCGGGGTCGGGCGTCTGGGTATTGTCGACGGTATACAGCTCGGCGCTGACCGCAACCGGCCAGTCGGTGATCTCGTCGACGTTCTCTCCCATCGAGAACCAGATGCGCGAATCCTCGTAATCCATGGCGTAGACATGGCCCGCGCTGCGGGTGTCCGCGATGGCGGTCTCGACCGTGTGAACGGCCTTGTTCCGCTCGGCGGAGAGGCGTTCGGCGTAGTGGGCGGCGTGGGCGATCGGCGGCCCGATCAGGGATCCGAGCAGGGTTACGAAGGTGATGAGGACCACCATGAAGATGGAGAGGCCGTCATACCGGAACTTTTCGGTTTTGAACCGGATGGCGTAAATGAGAATCTCGACGCCCAGGCAGAGCAGGACGACCGGGGCAAACTGCAGCAGTTTCCAGGCGTTGCCGCCGAAATACAGGGCGAGGGGGACAAAGATGCCGAGCACGACGAGCGTCAGCCCCAGGGTGAAGGTCCCCACCCGTCTGGGAGGCCGTGCTGGGGGCTCCCAGACGGGTACGGGAGGGACCGGCGCGGGCGGCGCCGGAGGAATCGGAGCCGGATTGGGCGCAGGCGGCGGGG
The DNA here is from genome assembly GCA_902461995.1 of uncultured Oscillospiraceae bacterium. Taxonomy (GTDB): domain Bacteria; phylum Bacillota; class Clostridia; order Oscillospirales; family Acutalibacteraceae; genus UMGS1623. Next base: position 2,507 of record CABQAA010000144.1, read on the forward strand.
GAAGGGGCGTTTTTGGGGGCGGGATCATGTCCTCCGGGACCTGCCCGGCGGGATAGGTTTGAATGTCCATGGCGGGAACCTCCTTGATGTTGAAATGCGGCGTCGGACTTATTCGGACAGCGGGCCGTCTTCTCCGGTGGGAGCGGCGTTCGGATCCGCCGCCGGACTTTTCTGGCCGGGGATGGTGTATTCGTTGTAAAGCGGAGCTTTCGGTTCCGCGGGTTCTTTCCGCCCCACGATCAGCCGGATGCCGAAGACGATGCAGGCGGCCGGAATCAGCAGGGAGGGCAGAACGTCGATGATACTGCGGATCACCCGCCTCGCCTCGGGAGAGAGCATATTGCTGAGGCTGTAATATCCGCTGCCGAAAATCAACTTCAGTGACAGCCAGACGGAGAAAATCACGAGGACCCAGCCCAGAAGCAGATGCCGTTTCTGTACAAACCGGCTGACGGAATCCCGGCCGATTTTGGAATGGATATCCCCTGTCAGGAACAGATATTCATCGGGCAGCGCCCGCAGTTCCGGCAGCGTCATATGGATGCGGTTGAGCGTATCGAAGAACGAATAGAACCAGATGACGGGAAGCAGGAAAGTCAGCGCCGCGAGATAGGTGAACGCGGCGACCGCAATGACGCCGGCAAACAGGGCCATCAGGGAGATGCCGCGCTTCATCAGGCCGTGATACATTTGGCCGGCCCCGGGGATGAAGGACCAGAACACCGTCCAGAATTTGTTTTTCGTTTGCCTGGCAGGAGCGGGCGGGACAAAAGGCGGAGGCGTCTGCGGAGCGTAGGGGGGGATGTTATTCGTGTTCATGCTCGTCATCTCCTATAAAGAATGCGTGAATGCGGTCGACCAGGGAGGCGAACCCGTCGTGATAGCCGGAGGCCAGCTGTTCCCAGCGGCTGCCCTCGGAACGGTCGGGCGGGGGCTCCGGCTCTTTTTGGATGCTGATCTGCTGGATAAACGAGGTGGTGCTTTCTTCGAGCTTCCGGAAAGCGCCGCTGAAAAACAGCAGCATGGTCAGGGCGACCGCCACCGACATTTTGGCAATGCCGGCCAGGACCACCCGGTTTTTGGCCCGTCGGTTTTCTTTCCCGATGGAGGCGAGAATGCGCTCTTCCAAGGCGGAACAGCCGTCCGGGGGCGCGTCCGGATCGGCGGCGGAAACCGCGTCGATGTAAGCGTCCATACAGGCGGGGCAGGCTTCCAGATGGCAGAGAAGGAGCGCGGTGTCCCGTTCGTCAAAGGTGCCGCAGGCTAAGCCGGAAATGGCCTCTTCGGTCAGATGCCCGTTTCGGATGGTATGTTCGTCCAGCATTTACAGCACCTCCTTCAGTGTACGCCGCAGCTTTTCCCGGGCCCGGAGGCCCTGTGTCTGTACGGTTTTGAGCGGCCGGTCGAGGACTGCCGCGATTTCCTCGTAGCTTTTGTCTTCCATGAAGCGCATGAGAGCGACTTCACGATATGGTTCGGGCAGCTTTTCGCAGGCATCCCGGACGAGATCGACGGTTTCCCTTCGTTCCGTATCCTGCACGAACGCCGAGGGGGCCGGATAGGCGTCCAGGGTTTCGGGTTCCGCCGGATCGGCCAGGGCATATCCGGCGCTCTTGAGATAGTCCTTGGATTTGTTGACGGCGATGCGGACGAGCCAGGGCTTGTAATGATCCCCTTCAAAGCGGCCGATGGCCCGATAGGCGGTGAGAAAGGTGTCCTGTGTCAGATTTTCCGCTTCCTGATAGTCGTGGACCAGCCGGTAGCATACCGTGAAGATCAGCCGGGTATGATCTCGGACGAGTTGGGTAAATGCCTCGTCGTTCATTCTGATCCACCACCGCCCTTTCCGTCCGCCCATCCATATAACGAGAAACCGGATGAGAAACCTTCAGCTATTTTCACTTTTCTCATTATAAAAGAGAAATCCGCGGAAAAAGACGGAGAAAAACGGAAAAATTCATGAAGAGGGAGGGCATCGATTCCGTCCACTGTCTGTATGAACCGCCGAGCGGCCGGAGACACTATGGATATGGGTGACTCCATATAAAATTATCCGAAAATAGCCGATATCAGAGCAAAAACGGTGGTTTCCAGCCGATAATAGAAGGATAAATCCGGTTTTCCTCAGATAGCGCTTGCAATCGCTGAATATTGTGCTATAATGTTGACGGTAATCCGATACTCATGTTTTTGTGAACAGGAGGTGGGCAGGGTGAGTCCTGACCCTGGTAGTCGAAACGTCAATAAGAGAAGGACGCATCCGGTCCAGCCTTAGTCGTTAGGCGGCCGTCGATGCGCCCGGGAAAGGGGTATGCGCCGATGATCGCCTACTACAAAACCGTCAATGGACGGGTACGCGCGCAGGAAGAGTTTGAAGAGGGGTGCTGGGTCAATGTGGTCAACCCGGATGAACGGGAGATCAGCACGCTGATCCATCAGTTTTCCCTGGACCAAGATTTTATCCGCGCCGCGCTGGATGAGGAAGAATCCTCCCGTATCGAATCGGAGGATGGGAACACGCTGATTATTCTCGATGCGCCTGTGGCCGAGCGCCAGGACAACGAGATCGCCTACTACACCCTGCCGCTGGGCATCCTGGTCACGGCTTCCTGTGTGATCACAGTTTCCCTGCGGGAGAACGCCATCCTTTCGGAATTTGCAGAGGGTGTCGTCAAAAACGTCCAGACCAATCTGAAAACTCAGTTTGTGCTGCGGCTGATGCTGCGGGTGGCCCAGCGGTTCCTGCAGTTCTTAAAGCAGATTGACAAGCTGTCGAGCTCGCTCGAGCGGCAGCTGCGCAAATCGATGAAGAACAAAGAGCTTATCAACCTGCTCGACGTGGAAAAGTCGCTGGTGTATTTCTCCACGTCCCTGAAATCGGACGAAACCACGCTCGAAAAGCTGATGCGTGGCAAATACATCAAACTCTATGAAGAGGATCAGGACCTTCTCGAGGATGTGCTGATCGAAATCAAGCAGTCCATCGAGATGTCCAGCATCTATCTCAACATCCTCTCGGGCACCATGGATGCCTTTGCCTCGGTGATTTCGAACAACCTCAACATCGTCATGAAAGTTCTCGCCTCGGTGACGATTGTGATTTCCATTCCCAACATTATCGCGGGCTTTTACGGCATGAACGTGCAGGGTCTGCCGCTTTCGGAGTTTTTCTGGTTCCCGATCCTGCTGTCGGGCATCGTGATGGGCGTGGTAGCGCTGATCCTTCACAAGCGCGGGATGATGTGAGGAAGGCTGTCCGCGTCCTGTTTAAAACGGGAACCCCCCGGCCAAGCAGCGTGAACTGCTCCAGTAAAACCGGACAATAGACAAATCCCCCCTAATGTAGGAAAATGGAAGAACTACATTAGGGGGGATTATTATGTCCGGGAAGTATCAGCACACACAGGAGCTGCTGC
>CABQAA010000145.1 GCA_902461995.1 uncultured Oscillospiraceae bacterium
AAACTCCTTCATATCGTCAAGCACATCATCGGCGTCGGACATCAGAGAATAGGTCTGGTCAAATTCCAGGGCCTTCATGTTGGCGATCGGGCCTTCCACCTGCTTAGCAGTACCGGCGGATCCGACCGTTTTCCCCTGAACGGTCAGGTCCTGCGTGCCGGCGGAATCCTTACCCACATTGTTTTCATCGGCAAACGTATAGTGCGCGACCAGCTTCGGACTGGTCGAGGGAGTTTCCGCCATCGCTGCGGTACCGGCCCCCAGCAACAGGCAGGCGGACAAGAGGGCGCAGGGAATCATCTGCTTCTTCATGGCCATTTTTCTCTCCTTTTCTTCGCTCTATTTCTTACGGTTTGATTTACAAGAAACCGCTAAAGCTTGCATCGGCAACATTTACTTATCTTCGCTGTTCGATTCGTCAGAAGTCGTGCCGTCCGTCGGATTGGCTTTCTTCCGGATCACCAGGAAGTAAACCGCTGCGCCCGCACCAGCCAGGACCACAACCGCGGCAATCACGATGCCGACGATCAGACCGGTGTTGGATCCCTCATCGGCCGGATTGGAAACGTCGCCCGCCTTGGTGGTGGTGACGGCGGTGGTCTTCTGGGTGGTCGTGGTGTCGTTGGAGCCAGCCGTCGTGGTGTCGTTGGAGCCGGCCGTCGTGGTATCATTGGAGCCGGCCGTCGTGGTGTCGTTGGAGCCGGCCGTCGTGGTCACAGGTGCATCGGCTTCGCCGGCGATCTTGTTGTTCTTGAAGAGTTCCACAATCTGATCCTGGGTCAGGGCCTTGTCGTAAAAACGAACGTCCGCCATTTTACCGAGGAACATGCTGAAGTTCTTTCTCTTGGTAAGTTCAGCATTGGTATCCACCGTGAACTCGTCGGCAGGCTTGCTGGTTTCCCAGTTGAAGCAGGCGCCGAGGGAGATCGGACGCTGCGTGTTGTTCAAATCGGTGAGTCCGGCCGGAAGCGCTATGGAATAATAATTTTTCTTCGAAACGAGGCTTGCCTTGGAGGTAACCGCATCCATTTTTTCGATATACAGTTCCTGCGTTCCGCTTTTTACGCCGTCGGCCAGCTTGATGGTCAAAACCACGCGGTACCAGGTTCCCTTTTCATACTTGAAAGGATTTTCTTTTGTTCCACGGTCTGCAAAATTGGCGAGACCCGCCGCACCGTCGTCATTCTTGAACTGATCCGCCGCAAACTTCGTGCCGTCGGCAGCGGTCGGTGTGCCGCCGTATACGCGGACTTCCGGGTTTCCAGCTTCCTTGTTGAAGAGAATGATGGCACCCTTGTTGATCGGGGCGTTCCAGTTGGTTTGGCCGGTGGAGAAGGCGCTGTACAGCAGGTTGCCCGCCTCATCCGGAGAGATCAAAAACGTCACGGTGTACTCTTTCAGGGGATCGAGCACGTCTTTTTTGTCGCTGATAAGTGCATAGCTGGCATCGAACTCCAAGGCGCTCATGCCTTTCGGTCCGGCAACCACCTTAGCGTCAGCAGAATCTTTCGCGTTGGGTTTAACCACCGTCATGTCTCCGCTGCCAGCGGAATCTTTCCCAACAGAACCATCTTTAAACTCGTAATGGGCGATGAGCTTCGGAGCGGCGTCGGCCGCGGAGACGCAGGGTACTGCGGCCATCATGGCAGTGAGCGCCAGAGCGGCGCATGCGGATATCACTTTTTTCACAGAAATGACCCTCCTAATATAGATTGATTTTTGGATATTGGCGTTGTCTCGTCTGGTCAGTTCGAGGCACCTCCTTCCTTACCGGAATATAGGTTATCCGCCAATAATTTTCTTACAATATCCTCATCCATCGGCGCAGGCGTCAGCTTGGCGATGGGGGCGTTCATGGTCACGGCAGCCAGATGGGAGAGATCGGTTTCCTTTACACCCACTTCGCTGAGCGAGAGAGGCATGCCGCAATGGGCCATCAGCTCCTCGAGGGCATCGATCCACTCTTTCGTACCGGTGCAACCGCAGAATCCAGCCATCGCCGCCATTTTTTCGGGAATATACTCGCTGACATACCGCAGAACGGGAATCATATTGATCGCGCAGGCGCGTCCGTGGTCAACATGGAAATCGCTCGTCAGCGGGAAACTGGCAGCATGCAGGACCGTGGTGCGGGTTTGGGAAAACGCCATACCGGCGAGCAGACTGCCGAGCATCATCCCTTCGCGAGCTTCCCGGTCTTCCCCGTTGTCGTAGGCGCGGCGGAGATTTTGGCAGACAAGTTTGGCCGCCTGAAGAGCGAGCGCTTCACTCGCGGGCTGTGTGGAGGTCGCCCAGTACGCTTCCACCGCATGGATCAGAGCGTCGAACCCGGTCGAGGCCGTGACGCTTTTCGGCGCCGTCACCGTCATTTCGGGAATCACCATTGCCGCGTCGGCCCACAGGCTGTGGGAGACGAGAGGCGTCTTTTTATCTTCTTCCGGATCGGACAGCACCGCGACGTTGGTCACTTCGCTGCCCGTGCCGGCCGTGGTGGGAACCACCAGAAGGCTGACCTTCCGTTTCGGCACCGGAGCGCCGCGGTACAGACAGTCGCGCAGGGGAGTGTCCCCCGCCGCCAGCGACGAGGCCGCCTTGGCCGCGTCCATGCTGCTGCCGCCTCCGACGGCAACAACGGTGGCGATGTCTTTATCCCGGATGACGGCCGCGATCGCCTCCACGGTCGCCAGGGTCGGGTTGGCCTCCACCTGATCATAAACGGCCGGAGTGCCGCCGCAGGCGGCCGCGACTTTTCCGGTGACGCCAAGCTTCGTGAGAATCTCCGTACTCACAATGAGCACCGGTGCCTTCGCCATCTGGGCGAATTGGCTCATCGCATCCTGCCCGAAAATGACCTTGACCGGCATATAAAACTGAAAATCCATGTTCCTTTTACTCCTCTTGTAGCGCCGGCTTCGGCGTTTTCTTTTTTAAAAGTAAAACTACGGCTCCGGCCAAAACCAGCACCATGCCGCCGAACCGGGACCAAGTCATACTGGTCGTTCCGGTGGTGATGAGCTCGGCAACGGTTTCGATCACCGTTGTAAAGACCGGCATAAGCAGCAAAAAGACCTTGACCAGCCAGACCGGCTGCCGTCCGAGTGCCGCGTAATAGAATACGTACACGAAACTCTGCCCCAGTCCGGCGACCAACGCGATGATCCAGACGCCCTGTCCGGCGATCCCAGTCACGAGATCCCCGCCGGTTCCGCTGATGAGAACCGCGATGCCGAACAGAATCATGGCATAAAAATTGTTGTAAAACCCGATGGTCATACCCTTGACCGGCGTTTTGGGGTGATGCAGCGCCCACTGAATGACAAAGGCATTGAGGGTAACAAAAAAGGCGCTGAGAATGAAAAAGAGATCGTTGACGCCGGACAGCTGCAGATGAAATACGTTCATGGTCAGCAGCACACCGCAGAACATCATCACGATTGCGCCGATATCCAGGAGCCGGAATTTCTCTTTAAACACCACGGCGCTGATAACGGCAGCCATGAGCACATCCGTCTTAAGAAGGACTGTACCGCCGCCGGCGCTCGAATACCGCAGGCCGAGAAACGCCGTAAAATCCAGCAGGAAGCCGAGCAGGCCGATGAGCATCATCACCAGCATCATGCGCAGGGGCGGGGGCTTCAGATCTCCCATCCGTCCGCTGACCGCCGCGATGACGATCAGGATGAAAAACGTGAGCACCCGGATCACGAGTCCGGAGGGGAACGAGGTGACGGCCGCCACCAGTTTCTGACTGAATATGTAATAGAGGGACCATACCAATGACAGGGTCAGCAGCAGTCCCGACGACTTTTTATCCATAATAAAAACGGGTCACTTCACCTTTATGCTTCATAGAGTTTCAAGACCGCGGGACGCTGATACCCGTATACACCGATCATCGGCCAGCCTCCGCCGGCTGTCAGAACCTCGGGACCGTTTTCCGTCACAAGAATAGTGTCTTCGCATTTGGCGCCTTCACAGGAGGGATTCCAGGCATAGGCCTCTCCGATCCGGACAACATGCTCGGTCGACTTGTCGGCCCGGATTTCCCGGGCCAGGTACCCGGTCAGGCCACCTTGATGATGACGGCGCCATTCCTCCGTCATGCCGATTTTATCGTAGGCGGCGCAGATCTTCTGGAATATCTCTCCCATGCTCTTGCCGGGAGTGGTCTCGTTGAACGCCGTCGCCTCCACCTCGAGCAGCCGCTCATAGTCCTCGGCAAATCCCTTGTGAAACGCGATCGTCCGGGTTGCGGAGGCCACCAAACCACCTCGTCTGGCGCAAATCGAACAAATCAGCCCGTTCTGCGCTTTTGCGTCGGTGGGAACGTAATGGCGGACCCGCTTGCTGCGGTCGTCCGCGGCGATCAGCATGGTGATCGGCTCCATCCCCTTCGCCCACATGGCGGCGGACAGCCGTCCGGCCATTTCAAATTCGGAGGTCAGCGGTCCCACACCCCTGGCTGCCTCCAGCATACACGCATCCACGTCCCGGCCAAGCTGACGGAATCGTTCGATTTCTTCGCTGCACAGCTGGGTGCGCTCCTCGGCAAAAAAGGCGCCGAGCTGGCTGTCTTCCTGATACCCGTTCGGGCAAAACCGGTCGAAAACCGCGGGGATGGTGCCGTCTTCCGTCCACGGAACCGATTCATATGTAAACACCTTCTCGGGAAGTTCCTCCCCCACCAGACGGCCGCATTCGATGCTGTTGGCCACCAGAATCGCGTCGTCCGGCGTTACGACCAGACTGCCGCAGGCCACTTCCGAGGCCAGGCCGATGAATCCCCGTCCGCCTCCGGTCAGCCAAGAAAAGTTCGGCTGCTTCCGCACAACCACGGCGGGAATGTCGTTTTGGCTCATAAATTGTCGGAGCCTTGCCAGTTTCTGTTCGGATTCCATGTCCTGTCCCCCTCAAAATGGAACCGGCAGGGAAGTCCTGCCGGCTCGAACATAACGTTCGAGCCGCCTGGATTCATATTGACAAGACGCCTCCACTGCTTTACAATGGCAGGCAGACAAGCCTTTCCAGGCATTATCGATAACGTTATCGTTAATCTCAACTTGAGTATATACAATATCGAAGGAATTGTCAAGAGGAAAACTTCTTTTTTTGGCTTTTTCCACAAGAATCATAAATGGCGGAATCTTCACATATACTCCATTTCTCCGGATAAAGCCGCGTCAAACGGCCTATTCTGCAGGAAAGTTTATACAATAAATTTTGAAGGAACGGCTGTGACTCGGGTATATTCTGGTGAAAATAACCAACTGGCCGTTTTTCCTATGGGCGGGATCGGCTCGGTCAATCTGTCTGGAAGGGACCAGCACTCTGCCTCGCGCATCGCTTTGCCACCGTCCGGGTCCGTTTCGCGAACCCAACGTCTTAGCCGCGCAGACGATTTGGCAGCCGGAAGGCAGCCGCAGCCTTGTCCTGCAGAGAACGGCACCTGAATTTTCGAGGATCGGGGAACGGCCGCCGCCTGCATGGCTGGGCTGCCGCGGTTCCAGGAAGCGTCCTTCACGTCCCGCTTTCCCTTCGTGGAATGGGACATCGGTATACCGGAGGTCCGGGACAATCCGGCACCTTCCTTAAATAAAATCAGAAAGGATCTGGTCATATGCGGTCGTATTGGGTGGAATCTCTGACCAAAATCACCTCGCCCGTGCTGGATGCGCTCGCGCGCGGCCGGCTGCGGGAAGAGATGCCGGTCGAAAGCATCACCGATATCGAAAATCGAAAGACCTGCACCTATCTCGAGGCGCTCGGCCGCACCCTGTGCGGTCTTTCCCCCTGGTTGGAGCTGGAGGGACTCGAGGGCGAGGAGAAGGAGAAACAGGCGCGGTTCCGCATCCTGGCGCGGCAGGCCATTGCAAAC
>CABQAA010000146.1 GCA_902461995.1 uncultured Oscillospiraceae bacterium
CAAACATATGAATGAAAGGAGAGCGCTTTCCGGATAAACGGCGGCCGATCCGGCGGCCGGATGGTCCGGAAGGCGCGGAGCTGTCATCATGTGCCTTGGGAAAGGGTGAAAGGGATGTTCGTCAAAACCGTGCGGGCGGCACATCTGAAAATGGGAGGGCTGCTGCTCCTCGTCGTCGCGGCGGGTGCCGCCCTGCTCGTCTGGCCTCAGGCGGCCGCGGGCGGGGTGAGCCGGGGACTCTCCATCTGCTCGAGCGTGATCATCCCGTCCCTGTTTCCGTTTCTGGTACTGGCGGGTTTTCTCGTCCGCTCCGGGATCAGCACGGCCATCGGCCGGAGGCTGGAGGGCCTCACCCGGGCGCTGTTCGGGCTTCCGGGCTGCTGCGCTCCGGGGATCCTGATTGGGTTTGTGGGAGGATATCCCACCGGAGGCCTGGCGGTGGGCGAGCTTGTCGAAAGCGGCCAGATCACCCGGGAAGAGGGACGCCGGATGCTCCGCTTCTGCGTCAATGGGGGACCGGCCTTCATTATCAGCGCCGTCGGAGCCGGCATGATGGGGAATGTACGCTTTGGTGTCGTGCTCTTTTCTGCTCATCTGCTTGCCTCCCTTCTCATGGGGATCGGGGGCGGGATCGGCGCCCGCCACAGCCGGGGGGACCCCGCTGCCTGCCGGAAACCGGTTTGTGCCGTCTCGAAAAAACTGTCTCCCGCGGCGGCGTTCGTGGAATCGGTCAACGCCGCCTGCCGGTCGCTCTTATATATGTGCGGATTCGTCGTCCTGTTTGCGGCCCTGCTGGCCCTTCTCGACGTGTCGGGCGCCGCCGAGGCGATCACCCATCTGCTCACCCTGCCTTTCGCCTTGGCGGGTGCCGAACCGGGGGCCTTTTCTTCGCTGCTGCCCTGCCTGCTCGAGGTCAGCTGCGGCTGTGTCGAGGTGTCGGGAGCGGGAGAGGCGGCCCCCCTCCTGCTGGGGGCCGCCCTTGGCTGGGGCGGGCTGTCGGTTCACTGCCAGCTGGCGGCATCCCTCTATGGACAAAAACTGATGGGACGGGGCTTTTTTGCTTTCCGGATGCTTCACGCCCTCCTCGGCGCGCTGCTCACCGTGGTGCTCCTGCGTTTTGTCCCCATGCCGCTGACGGTGTGGAAGTCCTCGAACGGGACGCTTGTAGAGCCGTTTTCAGGGCCCGTTGTGGCGTCGGCGGCGCTGCTGCTGATGTGCGGCATGCTGCTTCTCACCACCGCCGGCCTGCAGCAAATTCGGCAAAAACGGAAATAACCGTGGATTTTCGACGGCGTTTCTGCTATACTGGACAGGAAGTAGACTGCCGAAGGAGGTGCCCGTATGCGCCGCAAGCTCTATGGAAACAACATTGAACCCGCCTGCGAGGTATGCGCCTGCGGCCGTCGCTCGTCGGACGGAAACGCCGTGCTGTGCAGCCGGAAAGGGGTCATGCCGCTGTACCACCACTGCCGCCATTTCGATTACGACCCGCTGCGGCGAGTCCCCTCCCGTCCGATGGGGCCCGGCCAATTCGATGAGGAAGATTTCAAACTCGGCTGACGGCGATGAAAAATTTTCCTGCGAATTTGCATCAAAATTTGGCGAAAAACGAAGCCGCCGCCTCTTGACAAAGCGGCGGCCATCGTGTATAATACGTGTAAAGCTTTTTCCTTTACAGTGAAACGCTTGGATGAATCCGGGCGTTTTTCGTTTGGGTATAGGGCATCGGTGAAAGGAGACCGGTCATGGCAAAGAACCTGGAGATTGCGCTGTTGTTCGACTTTTACGGTGATATGCTCACCGAAAAACAGCGGGACGTGGTCGAGCTGTATTATGACAACGACCTGTCTCTGTCAGAAATCGCGGAGAACGAGGGGATCACCCGCCAGGGCGTGCGCGATTCCATCAAACGCGCCGAAGCCCAGCTTCTGGAAATGGAGGACCGCCTTCATCTCGCGAGCCGATTCCGGCAAATGCGGGAAGGCATCGCCGCCATCCGTCGGACGGCGGGCGAAATCCAGGAACTCAACGACCGTTTCGGGTATTCCCGCGATATCGAAGAAAAGGCCAAACAGATCGCCGTGTTGTCCGACCGTCTGGCCGAGGCCTGATTTTCCAATCTGTTGAAGGGCAGGTGCCGCCGTGGCTTTTGAAGGACTTTCCGATAAACTTTCCGCTGCCTTTAAACGGCTGCGGAACAAGGGCAAACTGACCGAAAAAGACGTGCGCGACGCGATGCGGGAGGTGCGGCTCGCCCTCCTGGAAGCGGACGTGAACTATAAAGTGGCCAAGGATTTTACCGCCGCCGTTATCGAGCGGGCGGTGGGCAGCCAGGTCATGGAAAGCCTGACCCCTGCCCAGATGGTCGTCAAGATCGTCAACGAGGAGCTGACCGCCTTGATGGGCGGCCAGGCGGCCCATCTGGCATCGGCCAGCCGCCCGCCCTGCGTGGTCATGATGTGCGGCCTGCAGGGTTCGGGTAAAACCACCCATTCCGCCAAAATTGCCAAAATGCTGAAGAGTCAGGGGCATCGTCCCCTCCTCGTTGCCTGCGACGTTTACCGTCCCGCCGCCATCACTCAGCTGCAGGTGGTCGGGGAAAAAGCCGGGGTCCCGGTTTTTGAAATGGGGCAGGGCAATCCGGTTGACATCGCGAAAAAAGCCGTCTCCCACGCGAAGGATCACGGCAACGATTATGTGATTCTCGATACCGCCGGCCGTCTCCACATTGATGAGACCCTGATGGAGGAGCTCAAAAACATCAAGGCCGCGGTCAGTCCCGGGGAAATTCTCCTCGTGGTGGACGCTATGACGGGACAGGACGCCGTCAACGTCGCGTCCTCCTTCAACGAGGCCCTTGGCATCGACGGCGTGGTGCTCACCAAGCTCGACGGTGACACCCGCGGCGGTGCGGCCCTGTCGGTCCGGGCCGTAACCGGCAAGCCGATCAAATTCGCGGGCATCGGCGAAAAGCTCGAAGACCTTGAGGTGTTCCACCCCGAACGAATGGCCTCCCGCATCCTCGGCATGGGAGATGTGATGTCTCTCATCGAGAAAGCGCAGCAGCAGTTCGATGAAAAAGAGGCCGAAGCTCTCGCCCGCAAGATGCAGCAGGATAAATTCGATTTCAACGACCTGCTCGACCAGTTCCGCCAGATTCAGAAAATGGGGGATATCAAAGGGATGCTCAGCATGCTCCCCGGGGTCGGCAAGCAGCTGCGGGATGTGGATATCGACGAAAAGCAATTTACCCGTACCGAAGCCATTATTCTCTCGATGACGAAAGCGGAGCGGGCCAAGCCCGACCTCATCAACCCCTCCCGCAAACGCCGGATCGCCGCGGGCTGCGGGATGAAGGTGGAGGACGTCAACCGCCTGATCAAGCAGTATGAGAGCATGCGCCAGATGATGAAGCAGATGAAGGGCATGGGCAAAAAAGGCGGCCGCGGTCTCGCGGGCCTTTCACGCATGGGCCGGGGCGGCCGTTTCGGATTTTAGTATTCAATCCATGCATATGGTTGAAGAATAGATGAATTTTAATTTTATTGGAGGGTCCCAACATGGCAGTGAAAATCAGACTGCGCCGCATGGGCGCGAAAAAATCCCCGTTCTACCGCATTGTGGTGGCGGATTCCCGCTATCCCCGTGACGGCCGTTTCATCGAAGAAATCGGCTATTACAATCCCCTGGAGGAGCCGGCCGTGGTGAAGGTCGACGTTGAAAAGGCCCAGAAATGGATTGCCAACGGCGCCCAGCCTACCGACACGGTCAAGGATCTGCTCAAGAGAGCCGGCGTGTAAAAGGCCGGACCGCGTGCCGGGAGATGGCCCGTCAAAAGCGGGTGAAGGCGGCCCCTACCGGGGCGAAGCCGCTCTCCCGGAATTTCCAGTGACTGCGAAAGGAAAGGCCTGCCGTTTGATGACTTTTTTCAAACAGACTTGTGTCTTTCCGGGTTTCTGAAAGGAATGAGCCATTATCATGAAAGATCTGCTCATCGACATGGCGAAAGGCCTGGTTGAAGATCCGGAGGCCGTTACCGTGACGCAGGACGAGCCGGCCGAGGATGGCACCCTTGTGTTCCATCTGCGGGTCGCGCCGGACGACATGGGCCGCGTCATCGGCAAACAGGGCCGGATCGCCAAGGCGCTGCGCACGGTGATGCGCGCGGCGGCCACCCGGCAAAATGCCAAGGTCTCGGTTGAAATCGACGACTGAGCCGCAGTGATCGGGCCGCCGAGGCCCGATCACTGTGATTCCAAAAGGGTGCTGCAAAATGTTTCATTTTGCGGCACCTTTTGGTTATGGCGGAAGCGAACAGGAGGGTCAAACATGCCCAGACAGATGTTTTTGGAGGCGGGACAGATCGTGGGTACCCACGGTGTCCGGGGAGAGATGCGGGTGCAACCCTGGTGTGATTCCCCGGGGGTGCTGGCCTCTCTCTCCACCCTGTACCTGGACGATACAGGCGCCAGATCCGTCAAAATCCAGGCCCGTGTCCATAAAAATCTGGCGCTGGTGAAGATGGACGGAGTGGAGACCGTTACCGCGGCCGAAGCGATGCGGGGCCGGATTCTCTACCTGAACCGGAACGACGTGCAGCTGGAACCGGGCCGGCATTTCATCCGGGATCTGATTGGTCTGCGGATTGTTGACGCGGATACGGGGGAAACCTATGGAGAGCTGACCGATGTCAGCGCCACGGGAGCCAACGATGTTTACCACATGAAGGACCGGGCCGGCCGGGAGATCCTGATCCCGGCCATCCCGCAGGTGATTATCCAGATTGATGTGGACGGCGGCGTGATCCGCCTGCGTCCCATGCCGGGGTTGTTAGACGATGAGATTTGATTTGCTGACCTTGTTTCCTGAGAGCTGCCTGGCGGTCCTCCGAGAAAGTATCCTTGGACGGGCGCAGGAGAAGGGCCTGCTCGACATCCGTGCCCATCAGATCCGGGATTACACCCTCAACAAGCAAAAGCAGGTGGACGATTATCCCTACGGCGGCGGAATGGGCATGGTGATGTACGCCCAGCCCATTGCGGACGCGTTCCGGGCCGTTTGTGACGAACTGGGCACTCGTCCTCATTTTGTCTACATGTCGCCCCAGGGAGCTGTTCTGACACAGGAAAAGGCCAAGGAATTGGCCGTACTGCCCTCCCTCTGCATCCTGTGCGGGCATTACGAAGGGGTGGACGAACGAGTGCTTGATGCCCTCGTGGACGAGCAGATTTCCATTGGAGATTATGTTCTCACCGGCGGCGAGCTGCCCGCCATGGTGCTCGTCGACTGCATTTCCCGTATGGTGCCCGGCGTGCTGGCGGACGAGGTCTGTTTTACAGAAGAGAGCCATTTTTCCTCCCTGCTCGAATATCCGCAGTACACCCGTCCTGCCGTCTGGGAGGATCGGGCGGTTCCGGATGTCCTGCTGACCGGCCACCACGCCAACATCGCCAAATGGCGGCGGGAACAGTCGCTGCTGCGCACCCTCCGGCACCGCCCGGACATGCTCGAAAAGGCGGAGCTGACAGCGGCGGAACGGGTTTTTCTTGAGAAAATGCGGGAGGAGACGGCGGCCGGCATTTCCTCTCCGATAGCCGAACAATTGCCACAAGCAGACAAATCTGACGAAAATTGACAGGAGTATTTGTCTCTTATTCGTTTTTTCTCACTAAAAGTTATTCACGGTTCTTGTTAGAACCAACAAATACGCCAAGCCCTTTTTTCGGAAAATAGGGCAGCCAACCAAAAATGCGGTTTTGGGCGATTTCTGGGGGCGAAATCGATTGACGGGGCAGGCAAATGTGGTATAATAACGGTATTCCATTGGCATTTCTGTTTATAATGGCGTGTAGAGAGATGAGAGGGAGTTTCCA
>CABQAA010000147.1 GCA_902461995.1 uncultured Oscillospiraceae bacterium
ATATAAAAAGAACGGGCGTGTACAACGCCCGTTCTTTTCAGCCCTTATCCACCAGTTCCTCCAGAGTTCCGAAGGTATACCCTTCGGCCTCCCATTTGGTCAGCAGCTCATCGAGGATTTTGGCGTTGGTGCTCGAGGTGCTGTGCAGCAGCACGATGGCGCCGGGATGAACGCGGGGCAGCAGCTTGTCGAACGCCTGCTCCCGGGTGGGTTGCTTATCGGTGTACCAGTCCACATACGCGAGGCTCCAGAAAAACGTTTTATACCCCATATCGCTCGCCATCTTGAGATTCTGTTCGCTGTATTTTCCTTGGGGCGGCCGGTAGAATTTCGTCATGTCCTGTCCTGTCAGCTCTCGGTAAGCGTCCTCCAGCGATGTCAGCTCCTTGCGGAAGGATTCCTCGTCCGCGATTTTGGACATATCCGGGTGGTGATAGGTGTGGTTGCCCACGGTGTGGCCTTCGTCCACCATCCGTTTGACGAGGTCGGGGCTGGTTTCGAGATAGTTGCCTACCAGGAAGAAGCACGCCTTGGCATTATGGGCTTTTAGCGCGTCCAAGATGGCCGGGGTGTTCCCGTTTTCGAAACCTGCATCGAAGGTCAGATAGAGTTTCTTTTCCGCGCCGGGCTCCCCGCTCGACGCCGTCGGACCGACAAAATACGCGTTGTACTGCTTCAGAAACTCCGGAGTGGCGTTGCCGACCGGGGTTTTGCCGTTTTCCTGAAAGCTCAGGCCCCAATTGGTGTTGGCGGCGGCGGTGGCGGCTGTCTGCGGGAAAGCGAATTTCACAAGGAACGGAACCGCGATGAGGACTGCCACACACAGAGCGGCAATGGCCAAAAACCGTTTTTTCAGTACGATAACCATACCGGCTACTCCTTCTGCCGCCTGTTTACAGCCCGGCTGCCCATCCCCGCGGCGAGGGTGATCTGTTTTCATTTTATGGGGCGATCACCCGGTTTATGTCGGTTTCGGTTGTCCGCATTTTTCTTTTTTTGTCCGATTTCGGGTTGTCCCGCCGTTCGAAAAAGCCGCGGTCACGCTCCAATCTTATCAACTTTGTAACAAATTTGACACGGACTTTTCAAAGGGAGTATAATCGGACAGGAATCGACCGGATGTGTGCGGACAGCCGGTCTTCAGGAGGGGTAGCTATGTCCTGTCGGCATGCACGTCAAAAGCCCGTTAAAACCCGATCGTCTAAAAAAGCACATCCCGTCCTGCGCATATTGGGCCGGACAATGAGCGTCATCGGAGTGACGCTTCTCGGAATACTCGCCACAGCCTATGGCGCCGTTGCGCTGATGTGCAAAGGGCCTTCGCCCACGGCACGCGACATGTTTGTCACCACCATGATGGAAACGAGTGCGGCAAAATTCGTGCCCCGGCTCTTTTTGTCGAAGGCCGAGGTGGATGCAATCCTTCACAAAAATACCGTCATCGAAGGCGATATTCAGACCGAGACTTCGGGCGGTTTCGTTCCCCGGGATGAGGAGGTGCCGAAAGATACCATCGAGCTGCTCGACGTGTCCGGCCCTACCTTCAAAGGAAAAATGATGATTGTTCACGATCCGTCCCGCATCAAGGTCGCCACACTGGACCGCTACGGCCCCGATCTTCCGGGACTGCGGGTGGAGGATTTCTCTAAAAAATACAACGCGACCGCGGTCATCAACGGCGGGGAATTTCTGGACACCAACGGTGTCGGTAAAGGCGGGCAGCCCCTTGGCATCGTGATCAAGGACAGCCAGTTCCGGTATGGCAATGAATCCTCCGTCGTCTCCATCATCGCCTTCGACGACCAAAACCATTTGCTGGTGGGACGGATGTCAGGCAAGGAAGCGATGGAAAAACATGTGCGGGACGCCGTCAGCTATGGTCCGGCCTTGATCGTCAACGGCGAACCACTCGAAGTGTCCGGAGCCGGCGGCGGGCTCAATCCCCGCACCGCGATCGGCCAGCGGGCCGACGGGGCCGTGCTGCTCCTGGTCATCGACGGGCGTCAGACCCACAGTCTCGGCGCCTCGTTCAAGGACTGCATCGACGTAATGATGGAATATAAAGCGGTCAACGCCGCCAACCTGGACGGCGGATCGTCCACTATGATGGTGTATCAGGGCGAAACGGTGAACAGCTGTGCCTCCATGTACGGATCGCGGCGGATTCCCACGGCCATTCTTGTGGAATGAGGAGGTATGCGGCATGACAACCGATCTTAAACCGAACCCTTCCCCCGCCGTTCCCCTCGATCCGCTGGATCTCGAGGCGGAGCCCATTCCTGTATCCTCGCCCGCTTACCCCCTGCATGAGGAACCCGACACCAAACCGAACGGGCGGCGGTTCCGCCACTGGTTTTTGGTGATTCTCGGCGTGTATTTTCTCTTGATTCTCGGTGCCGGAGCTTGCGTCCTCTCCTCCCTCTCTCGATTTTTGACGCAGTATGAAGCGGGAGCACCGGCACCTGCCGTCGATCGGTATCTCGGCCTGCTGAAAAGCGAGGATTTTGACACGATTTATGCCGAATCCGGATTTGAGCCGACCGCTTTCACCGGAAAGCCCGAGTATATCGCCTATCTCAAGGGCTTGTACACAGATCCTGACGGCCTTCATACGGTGGAAAAAGCCTCCGACTCCACGGATTCCAAGCAATACATTGTATATCGAGGGGACGAACGGGTCTCCACCCTGTCCCTCGAACGCAATCCGGAGGGTTCCGACGCCGCCTGGACCGTTCGGACGGATCTGCGGTATCTCGCCTCTTACGTGTACACGGTATCTCCCAAGCTCCGGCTGCAGATCAACGGCGTCGATATTTCCTCCTCCGGCCTTTCCGGCGAGGAGGTACGGGATGCGTACTTCACCGGTCTTAATGATGCCGGAATCGCGCCGTCCATGCTGCGCTACCGGGTGGAGGGGCTGCTCGTGCCGCCGGTGGCCGAGGTGCAGACCGAGCAGGGCACTGCCGTTCCCCTGGCGGCCGATCCCGATGAGCCCAACACCTTTGTCGCCAAAGGCACTGTTTTGCCGGACGAGGAAGCCGGCCTGCGGGAACTCGCTGAAAAAGTGGCCAGAACCTACTCCGAATTTTTGAGCAAGGACGCCGCCAAACGGGACATTCTCGCTCATATCTACAAAGGTTCTGCCTTTTACGACGCTGTGACCGGCTACAGCAACTATTGGTTCGGCACCCATTCCTCCCACAGCTTTGAAGATCTCAAGGTGTACAATCTCACTAGCCTGTCCCCTGACGATTTTACCGTTGAGGTCAGTTTCCATTATGTTGTGAAGTTCTATAAAACACGGAAATATCCGACCCACTATACCATGACTTTTTTGCGGATCGACGACCGCTGGCAGCTCATCGCCCTCCAGGCGGACGACAAGATGCAGACCGATTCATCCGAACCGGCGGTATAACGGATAAAACCCCCTCACCCGACAGACTTCGTCAGATGAGGGGGCTTTTATGAGAACGTGGTTTACCCGGAAAATCCCATGTCCCGGATTCAATAGCCTTCCAGCCGACGGATTTTGCGCAGATCCCGACGCCGTTCCCCCGCGTCCCATTCCGCACGCTCACTTTCGCTGTCCAGGCGCAGCGACGGGACCGGCGTGGGATTGCCGTCCTCATCCAGCGCTACCAGCACCAGATAAGCGCGATTCACCACCGACCGGGTTCCGGACAGGCTTTCCACATAGGTATCCACCCGCACCTCCATCGAGGTATGGCCCACATGCGTTACCCGGCCGATGAGCACGAGGGTATCGTTGACATACGCCCCGGCTTTAAACTGCAGGTTATCGATCGCGGCCGTGATGACATTGCAGCCCGAATGCCGTCTGGCCACCACACCCGCCACCACGTCGATCCATTCCACCAATTTGCCGCCGAATAGGCGTCCAGCCCCGTTGATATGCTCGGGCATCAGGATCTGAATCTGTTCGGTTCGAGATTCCGCCACGCTTTTTTCCATACGATTCTCTCCTCATTGTCCGACTTATCCAGTATTATGGCCGGATTTCCAGCAAGCATACCGCATGGACGGCAATACCTTCGCCGCGGCCGGTGAAACCCAGGCCCTCTTCTGTTGTGGCCTTCACGCTGATCTGGCCGACGTCCAAACCGCAGGCCGCCGCCAGACGGTCCCGCATGGCCGGGATATAGGGAGCCAGTTTCGGCGCCTGTGCGAGAATGGTGGCATCCAGATTGGAAACCGCATAACCGGCTTCCCGTACGCGGCCGCATACTTCCGCCAGCAGGCGCAGACTATCCGCGTCTTTAAACCGCGGATCGGTATCGGGAAACAGCGCGCCGATATCCCCCATCGCCGCCGCTCCGAGCAGCGCATCTGCGAGTGCATGGGCCAGGACATCCGCGTCGGAATGCCCCAGCAGACCCTTTTCGTAAGGAATTTCGACCCCGCCCAGGATCAATTTCCGTCCCGCTGTCAGCCGATGTACGTCGTATCCGTGTCCAATCCGCATCATGATCATCCTTCCGCGCCATAAAGGGGATCCGTCTGCCGGCGAAGCAGACTTTCCGCCACCGCCACATCCTCGGGCGTGGTGATTTTGATATTGCCGTAATCCGCTTCTACCAGACGGATCGGATATCCGGCCGCCTCCGCAAGCTGGCAGTCATCGGTATATTCCCGTCCCTCCTGAATCGCACGGCGCAGGGCTGTCAGGTAAAGTCTGCGCTCAAAAATCTGCGGGGTCTGCACATTCCAGAGCAGGCGCCTGTCGGGTGTCCCGGTAATAAAGCCCTCTTCGTTCGACAGTTTGACCGTATCCTTCATCCGCACCGCCGCAGCCGCCGCACCATCCCGATAGGCCGCCGCAGCCACGGCATCGATGATTTCCGGACGGATCAGGGGCCTGGCCCCATCATGAACAGCAAAAAAAGCGGTTTCGTCATGGCAAGCGTAAATTCCGCGGGCGGCGGATTCCTGACGGCTGTTCCCGCCCGGCACAATCTGGGTCAGCTTGCTGATGCCATAACTTTTCACAATATCGTAATACTGCAGCATATGTTCATTCCGCGCGACCAGAACAATCTCGTCAATCGATGCCGCCTGTTCGAACGCGGACAGCGTATAGGCGATCACAGGAACGCCGCGCAGCGGAATAAACTGCTTCGGCACCCCCATCCGCGTGGAAGCTCCGGCCGCCACAATAACAGCCGCCGTCACCGGCCTGTTTAGCGGTTCCACCGCCTTATGAAACGCTTTGACGGATCCTTCCCTCATACACCTGTCCCCCCAAATCCCACAAAGTGGTCTTGCTTCCACTCAAAAAAGCGGATTTGCAACGAAAAATCCAGGCCGTCCGTAGCTCACTGCGGCATCTTAATCGGCATTAGAAGGTGCCGTTTCACACAAAAGACCTATTTTATTATATACAGTTTCCTGTGAAAAAACAACCACTACCTCCTGTGATTCAATCAGGCCGTTTTTATAATGGTTTTATAGAGGAACATGGTTGTACAAGTTTTATTTATGTCTTTAAATGCATGGAAACGCCTGTACTTTCAATAAATTCCCCTTATCTCTATATTCTCTGCCAACATCGAATACATCACTTTTTCGCAGACCTTTGTATCTTCTTATAATGTTGGAACGTAAAAAAAACTCAAAACACCATTTTTTATGCTTAATATTAAACACTTAACACAAACTAAAAATATTTAATTTACAGTTCTAAAAGTTTTTGCTTAGCACAAAAAGGCGCCGCTGAATGAACAGCGGCGCCAATCGCACAAATATACTTTTTTGGAATACGCTGAGAACTGAACAAAGAAGAAAGAAGAAGAGATGATATCGAGGAGAGGAGATACCGAAGTATCACCGTCTCACATTAGG
>CABQAA010000148.1 GCA_902461995.1 uncultured Oscillospiraceae bacterium
CAAACCCGGATACCGAGAGGTTTTCGATCACGGCCCCGTCGACGGCTGTGCTGCCGGAGGCACGCAGGAGGAAGGCGGGGGCGTTATTATCCCGCAGACTGCCGCCGCCCATGATCTTTGTTTTGTCCATCCCTGCCCCTGTGACGGTCAGGGGCAGGGACTCGTTCAGTTCCAGAAACAGGCCGTTTTCCAGCGTATAGGTGCCTTCACACAGGTAGATCTTCGATTTGGCGGTGACATCGGTGAGCAGGCCGCCGCTTTTCGGAGAATAGAGGGTGGTCCCCTTTTTGTACACAATCGGCGTGATCCCATACCCCGAAAGCTCGGTGAGGACCGCTTCGGGCGTGTCCTTGGCCACGACGATATGGGAGTAGCCGGTGTAAATCCCCCAGTCGGGGGGCGGATCTTCCTGACCCTTGTTCCGCAGCAGCAGCCATCCGGTAAGGACCGCCGCCGTCACCACCAGAGCGGACCCGGCCGCCACCAAGGCTATCCAGCCCTTTTTGGTCATGTGCATCTTCATACAGCGATCCCCATCTTTCTATCCCAAGTCGGATTTCAGATCTCGTCCCGGCGGCGTTTCAGCAGCAGGGCCGCCATCATGGTGAGTCCTGCGAGACCGAAGCCGGCAGCGGCAAGCGCCGCGTGGCTGTCGATGCCGGTGTCGGGATTGACCTCCAGCGGGACCAGAATCACGGAGTCGTAGCAGCAATAGCCCCAGTTGGCGGTGATTTCCAAGGTGTTCTTGCCGGATTTCAGGGTATACCCCTTTTCCGGAGCCAACGGGACGAGCGCGTTGTTGACCCAGTTTTCGGTGCCGGGTTCGGACGCTTTCCAGACGCCTTTGTTTTCACCCAGATAGGAGGTGAGGTACTGGTCTCCGCCGTTGACGGTGACATAATCGCATTTGTTGTTGCCGTCGTCAGAAGCGCCGACGATCATCACTTTATAGCGTCCGGAACTGGGAACATACAGATCCATCGCAATCTTCTGATCGAACAGGAAGACGTAACCGGTTCCGCCGAAGGACTCGAACAGGGCGCTTTCGTTTATCAGCGCCGTGTTGCCCACGAGCGGGAAGTCTTCCATCTCATACCGCAGGGTTCCGGGAGCCGCTTTCGGATCCTGGACAAGCGCGTTGATGCCGGCCCGCGCGATCAGCAGACGGGAGAGACCGGTTACCTCGGCCTTTTCCTTGTCGGACAGGAGCTGATAGGCGGCATAGGCGGCATCCACCGCGTCTTTGTCGGCCATCGTCACGGTGGAGGGGATGGCCGCGATCATCTGGTTGACCTTTTCAAGAGCCGGGGTCTCCGGCTTCTCGTCTTCGTTGCCCATTTTGACCAGAATCACCTGATCATAGGCGCAGTAGCCCCAGTTGGCGGAGAAAACCAGGGTGTTCTCCCCCTCGTTAAAGGCGAAGCCCTCCTCCGGAACGGCAGGGATCAGAACATTGTTGACCCAGTTTTCGGTGCCGGGCTGGCACATGGCCCATCCGTAGGCCGGAGAGGCCGAAGCGGACACGAGCCATTTTTCTCCGGTTCCGTTTATCTGCAGATAATCACAGCGGGCGCCGTTGTTGTCATTGGCGGCCACAACGTACACGCGGTACCGGTCTGCGGAGGGAACGTGAATCTTCATGGTGAAGCCGCCGTCGCCCAGATAGACGTAGCCCGATCCACTGAAGTTTTGGAAGTTGGTGCCGTCGGAGGAAATCGAGGTACCCCCCGCGACAATGGCGTGCTCGGCCTCATACACGAGTTTGTTGTCGACCTTGACGGGCTGCTGGGGCTGGTTGAATTTGTCGAGTTCCTGGATCTGGTCCAGGGCTTCGAGCAGTTTGTTGTAATTGGTGACTTTGGCCTTTTCAGCGTCGTCCAGAGCGTCGTACCGGTCTTTAAGCGCCTGGACCTTGTCTTTGTCGGACAGCTGGACCACGGCGGGCAGACGGCCGATGTCGGCCGCGAGCGTCTCGCCGGGGCTGGGCTCCTGATAGGGGATGAGCACGACTTTATCGTACGCAGATTTCCCCCAATTGGCGGTGAAGGTCAGGGCGTTTTCGCCTTGGCTGAAGGCAAAGCCGCCGCTGGGAACCGCGGGCGTCAGGGCGCCGTCGGTATAATTTTCGGTTCCGGGCTGGCAGTCGG
Organism: uncultured Oscillospiraceae bacterium; assembly: GCA_902461995.1. Classification (GTDB taxonomy): domain Bacteria; phylum Bacillota; class Clostridia; order Oscillospirales; family Acutalibacteraceae; genus UMGS1623. Next base: position 2,148 of record CABQAA010000148.1, read on the forward strand.
CCCACTGGTACGCGGTGCCGCCCGGCAGGGCGATCAGCCAGGAAGCGCCGTCATTGATTTTGAAATACTCACACTTATCCCCGGTGTCGGTGCCCGCGCCCGTGACATAGACGAGGTACTGTCCGGCTGTGGGAACGTTGATACGCATGGTAAAGCCGCCATTCTCGCCGATCTGTACGTAGCCGGTGCCGCTGAAATCTGTAAAATGCTCGTCATCGCTCGAAATTGCAGCGTCGCCGTTGGTGACGCTCAATTCGGTTTCGTAAATCAGCTTGTCGCCGTCCGCAGTGGGCTCCTGGATACCGGCCCGCTCGAGTTCCGCGATCTGGTCAAGGGCCACGGTGACTTTGCTGTAGTTGGTCACCTTGGCCTGTTCATCTGCACCGAGAGCTTCGTAGCGGTCTTTAACGGCGACAAAAGCCGCCTTGTCCGTCAGCTGCACGGTGGAAGGAAGGAGCTCGATATCAAAGACGAGTTGTTCGCCGTCGGACAGAGTCCACGCCGGCGTGAGAACGATTTTGTCGTAATAAAGATAGCCGCCGTTGTTTTTAGCGATCCGGATCGTGTTGACGCCGGCCGTCATGTTGACGGACGCTACAGGGGTAAAAACGGCGTTGCCGTTGTCCCAACGATCGAATGCGGCAATCTGCAGATCCTGCCAGGCATAGCCCTGTCCCGGCATGACCGCATAATATTCGGTGCCGTTGATATGCACACTGTCGTGCTTCCGGCCGGAGGAATCGACGTTGGCGCCGATGATCCTAACGGCGTACTGGCCGGCCACCGGCACCTTGATGTTGTAGGTGATGTCGCCTTCGATCACCCGCATGAAGCTGTCGCCGCTGTAACCGGCCAGCGATTCTTTTTCCGACGCATTCGCCGGATAGACGGAATCGGCCTTGACGGAGTACTGCTCCGCTTCAAACACGAGGCTGCCATCGCTGTACGTCGGATTGACGGGGTTGACAGGTTCGTCGGCCATGGTGGAAGGTACAGGAATCAGCAGAAGGGATGCCGCCAGAGCAAGAGTTGCTGCGATCGCCATCAAACGCTTTTTCATCAGGAAATCTGCCTCCTCTTTTCTTCTTCGTGAACAAACAGGGGATTGGCCAGAATCAGGGGATCCGTCTGATCTTTTGTTTGTTCGAGGTCCAGATATTTGGTGGGTGTATACCCAATAACCCGGCGGAATGCTTTGGAAAAGGACTGGACACTTTCATAGTGGAGCTGCTCGGCGATCTGGGAGACGCTCAGCTCCCCATATTTCAGAAGCTGCAGCGCCCGCTCGACTTTTTTATAACTGATATACTTCTGCAGGGTGGTTCCGGTCTTTTCTTTAAAGAAATGGGACAAATACGTGTAATTATAACCGAGTTTGTCCGCAAGCTGACGGATGCTGCCGATGGTGTCGATGTGTTCCTCCACGTGGCGGATCACCGCGTAAACAGCGGAGCTGACCGCATTGTGGTAGGAGGATCGCTGCCAGCCCTCGGGTTCATCTGCTTCCCGGGTCGCCAGAATCACGATCTGTTCGCAGTAGTTGCGGATCATGGCCTGGCTGTAGGCGGCCTTGGAAAAGAATTCATCCATGCAGCGCATGAACGGAATGAGAATGTTGTTGCGGTCCCGGGTGAGCTGGTAGGGAATCCGATCGTAATAGGCTTTAAGCTCGCCGAGCTCTCCGCCCTCCGCCTCTTCGTTGAAACGGAAACCAATATAGGTATAGCGCAGGATATCCGATTCGTCCGCCTCCATGGCGTGCTGATGCCCCATGGAGTTGATGAGGATATCGCCTTCGGTCAGGCGGATTTTCTCGCCGTCGACATAGGAATAGCCCCGCCCGGAGATGACATAAGTGATCTCATAGACACTTTGCTCGTGCTCCTCGATTTTAAATCCACGCTCACAGCAGAGCTCTCCGATTTGGTACAAGCTCAGAAATCCGCATCTGACCGGATTGGCCCAGAAATCGTTGTCGAAATGAAAATACTTACCCATTCTCTCGGTGCTTGCGTCCATCTGCCGACCTCGCATTCGTTATGTACAGGGAAGAGTGATCCACCTGTCGGGGTCCTTCATCGCCTTTTGTCCATATTCCAGAATGGTTACGACCTGCAGGGTTTCCTCCGCACGGACTTTCGGCACGCCGTCCTTAAAGAACTGCACCAGCTGGCCGATGAACTGCTGATAAAAATCCGAAGCCCCCTGCAGCACCACGGCGTGATCGCCCTCATAGTTGATCGCCAGGCTGAAATCGCATTCCCAGCCGAGCTGCGACATGGTGGCGGTCCGCCCGTCGCGGTAGCGCAGGACGAACGCCGGGGTGTTTGCCGTCCCCACAAACATGATTTTTTCCACTCCCGCGCCCATCAAACAGATGATCGGCTCGAGCTGATGGATGCCGTAGTTGTCGAAATGTCCCGGCCCCCGGCTGTGGATGGCCTCGATGCCTTCCTTGTTCAGGCCGGTGTATTCTTTGGAAAACCGCAGAGCCGAAGTTGAAAAGAAGGGAGTGTGGCCCTCTTCCGCCATCTTGATGATCCTCAGGGCGGTTTCCCGGTCGGGCGCAAAGGTTTTGTCGACATAAGTCGGCTTGCCGCTTGCAAGCGGCAGACGGCACAGCTCCTCGTGCATCTCGGCGTTATCCGGAGAGCTGACGATCAGGCAGTCGCTGCGTTCAATGACCTCTTCGGGGGTGGACAGCCATGTCATGCCCGTCTCTTCACAGCACTGCCGGTTGGATTTGCCGCCGGGCCGATCCATCTTGGCCCAGGCGTAAGCCACCTCCATTTCGCCGCCCGACGCTTCCCGGATCCAGTTTGGATAATTCTCCGCGTGATACTGGTCAAGAAAGTAATCGATAAAGCCAATTTTCATCATGGTGTCAGGCCCCCGTTCTGAGATTTGTCGGACATAGAATGACGGACTCGATTTTCGATTTCCGAAAAAACAAACCGTTTTTTGAACCCACAAAACCAATCCATCCATTTGGGACAATCCGTTCTGTCGGCAAACTTGGCATCTTTTCCGGAAATCTTCCTGGTTTTTTGATGGGATATGGTGAATACTGCTACCTTTTCTTTTTTCATTATAGGGAATGCCCACACGAAAATCAAGGCATCAGATATGGGTTGTTGTGGTCTCAATTTGCGAGTGGAGAAGTTTTTGATTGGGTAAAAGCCAAAATTAACACTAATCAACCCAAAATAATACATATCCGTAAAGAAGAACAAACTCAAATCGGAACCTGTCCGTGCCGGCTTGGGAAAGTAGCGAATAGGAATCGGAAGTCATCGGGCGCGGTGTAAGCGGCATCTCACCGGGTGGAGTAGCGCTCCGGCCCATCCGCGGTATGGCTTCAAAGAAGCCGAGAAGATGAGCGGTCCTCGTTTTGCCGCTTGCCGTCCGGATTTTGAAGCGGCCGTGACAGGAAGGAAAACCGCCGGGCGGCCGCAGGCAAGAAACGGCGCAATAAAACAGCCGGGAGGGACATGCATCCCTGCCCGGCTGTTTTGCTGTCATGCCGACCGAAATTTCGTACGGGGCAACCAACAGAGGAACCTCTGTAATCGATAACTGCCGGAGCCACATCAGCTTCCTGGTTTTGCCGGATGGCGAGCCCCGCTAATTTTTATGGGGTATCGGCCTCCGCTG
>CABQAA010000149.1 GCA_902461995.1 uncultured Oscillospiraceae bacterium
AGGTCCGGTACGACGGAATCAACATCAACAAAATCCGAAAAAGCGATCTGCGCCGCAGCATGGGGATTGTGCTGCAGGACACCAACCTGTTTACCGGTACCGTGATGGACAACATCCGGTACGGCCGGCTCGACGCCACGGATGAGGAATGCATCGCCGCCGCCGATCTGGTAGGTGCCCATGATTTCATCACCCGGCTTCCGGACGGCTACCGCACGCCTCTCGCGAGCAACGGCTCCAACCTGTCCCAGGGGCAGCGGCAGCTCATCGCCATCGCCCGGGCGGCGGTGGCCGATCCGCCCGTGATGATCCTTGATGAGGCGACCAGCTCCATCGATACCCGGACCGAGGCGATTGTGCAGCGGGGAATGGATGCCCTGATGCAGGGACGCACCGTGTTCGTCATCGCGCACCGGCTCTCGACCGTCAAAAACGCCGACGTCATCCTGGTGCTTGAGCAGGGCCGGATTATTGAGCGGGGCAGCCACGAGCAGCTCATCGCGGAAAAGGGCAAATACTATCAGTTGTATACAGGTGCGTTCGAATTGGAATAACATACGAAACGGCGGAAAGCGGGATTTCATTTGAAACCTGTGTTCCGCCGTTTTTCACCCCAAAATCCGCGGCATCCCGTTTTACAGACCGTTTTTTGCGATATTTCAGAAAAGCGGGAGAGAAAGCAAGTTTATACTTGACAGAGTGGTGACAATCGCGATAAAATAAACGATGGGTATACAGGAAGAGAAGGCGGTACGGTGTCGCTTTTTCACTGAAAAATCCATATCAAACTGAGTTGATTTTTCCCCGCATGGTGATCCATGCGTCCCGTTCTGACGGGGGGATAGCTTTAAAAAAGCGAAAAGAAAATTTAGGAGGTGTATCGTAGAAGTGCAGATACCACTGTTTGTAGGTATTCTGTTGTGCGTGGCAGGGTTGCTTGTTGGTGCTGTTATCGCCGGCTTCGCCGCTTTCAAGTCCGGCGTTTCTCATAGAAAAAAGACAGCGGAAGCCGCGATCGGTTCGGCCGAGGCCGAAGCCGAGCGTATCATGAGCGATGCCAAAAGCGCGGCGGAATCCAAGAAAAAAGAAATGCTGCTGGAAGCCAAGGATGAGATCCATCGTCTGCGCAACGAATCCGAAAAAGAACTCAAAGAACGGCGGAGCGATGTGCAGCGCCAGGAACGCCGCATTCAGCAGAAGGAAGAAACCCTGGATCGTAAAATCGAAAACTACGAGAAAAAAGAGGAACTCCTCGCCAATAAACAGCAGGATATTGAGGCGCGCCTGGAAGATGTCGAAAGCCTGAAAAAGAGCCAGTTCGAAATGCTGGAGCGGATCTCCGGCTACACCGCCGAACAGGCCAAGGATTACCTGCTGAGCAATCTGTCACAGGAACTGAGCCATGAAAAGGCGCTCAAGATCAACGAATACGAAACCCAGCTTAAGGACGAGGCCGACCAGCGGGCCCGCAATCTGATCTCCCATGCCATCCAGCGGGTGGCCGCCGATCAGGTGACGGAAACCACCGTATCGGTCGTGCCGCTGCCGAACGACGAAATGAAGGGCCGCATCATCGGCCGTGAGGGACGCAACATACGCACCATTGAAACCCTGACCGGCGTCGACCTCATCATTGACGACACCCCCGAGGCCATCACTCTGTCCGGTTTCGATCCGGTTCGGCGTGAAATTGCCCGCGTGGCGCTCGAACGTCTGATTTCGGACGGCCGGATCCATCCCGCCCGCATCGAAGAAATGGTGGAAAAAGCCCGCCGTGACGTGGAAGCTACCATCAAAGCTGAAGGCGAGCGCGCTGTGCTTGAAACCGGCCTGCACGGCATCCATCCGGAAATCGTCCGGCTGCTCGGTCGTCTGCGCTACCGCACCAGTTATGGTCAGAATGTGCTCAACCACTCCATGGAGGTGGCGTTCCTCTCCGGTATCATGGCGAGCGAGCTCGGCATTGATCCGGTCGTCGCCCGCCGCGCCGGTCTGCTGCACGATATCGGCAAGGCCGTCGATCATGAGGTGGAAGGCTCCCACATCGAAATCGGTGTGGATATCGCCCGGAAGTATAAGGAGAGCGAGGCGGTTGTCCACGCGATCCAGGCTCATCACGGCGACGTGGAGGCCACGACCGTGGTCGCCTGCCTGGTGCAGGCCGCCGACGCGATTTCCGCCGCCCGTCCGGGCGCCCGTCGGGAGAATCTCGAGAATTATATCAAGCGTCTGGAAAAACTGGAAGAGGTGGCCAACGAGTTCCAGGGCGTGGAGCGTTCCTTTGCGATTCAGGCCGGCCGGGAAATCCGTATCATTGTGCGGCCCGACCAGGTGAACGACGATCAGATGACGCTGCTCGCCCGCGATATCGCGAAGAAAATCGAGTCCACCCTCGATTATCCCGGCCAGATCAAGGTGCATCTCATCCGCGAAAACCGCGCGGTGGAGTTTGCCAAATAAAACGGCATGGCGCATCGCGCGGGGGATTCCTCCCGCGCGATTCCTTTTCTCCGGCCCTGGGGCCGCTATCATCGATCGAACGAAAGGAAGGCCCTGTGCATGAATGTTCTGTGTGTGGGCGATGTGGTTGGGTCCTCCGGCTGCGCCCATCTGAGACGGCTCCTGCCGGTGGTCAAACGACAGTACGCCGTGGATGTGTGTATCGTCAACGGTGAAAATGCCGCCGACGGCAACGGCATCACGCCCGTCGCCGCCACGCACATTTTAGACAGCGGCGCCGATGTTATCACGGCGGGAAACCACACGTTCCGCCGCCGGGAATTTTATGATGTACTCGACGAATCCCCCTGTATCGTCCGGCCTGGCAATTTTCCCTCATCCGCCCCCGGAAAAGGGCTGTGTGTGGTGGACAAGGGCCGGTTTCAGGTGACAGTCATCAACCTGATGGGGGTCGTGTATATGGAACCCCTTGCCTGCCCGTTTGAAACGCTGGACCGGCTGCTTGACGAAGCCGGACACCCTAAATTCTGTATTGTGGATTTTCATGCGGAAGCGACTGCCGAAAAGAAGGCCCTCGCGTATTACGCGGACGGCCGGATCTCCGCGCTTTTCGGAACCCATACCCACGTGCAGACGGCAGACGGCCAGATCCTGCCGAACGGGACGGGGTTCATCACCGACGCCGGCATGACCGGCCCCTGTGAGTCGGTTTTGGGAATCCGGCCGGAACTCGCCATTGCCAAGATGAAGGATAAGCTGCCGGTCCGGTTTTCAACGGCTTCCGGGTCCTGTATGCTCAACGCCGTCCTGTTTGTGATCGACGACGCGACCGGACGGACCAAAGAGGTGCAAACGCTGGATCTGCGGTAAGTGGGGCCTAAAACCCAATGCGAGATGTAAGGACAACTCGCCGATAGCTGAGACGTCTGCCTTAATGGCAGACGTCTTTCTTTCGATACGGTGGGTGAGTGGCAGGAGGAGCTATCTCCCGTGGGGCATACACTTTTTAGTATATTGCCGTATGGCCGAATAAGCCACACTTTGAATGCCGGCGCTTTGTCCGGACGTTTCCTCCAACTTTGTGCGCCGTCCGGGCCTCCTGAAGGCTGGCGAAGGACCACCCCTCATGCCCCAGAAGACTGCAGACGCTGTCACGAATGAAGTCGTTGTCTTTTACCGCCCACGGACAGAACCTCCCCATCGGGTATTTTACGGTATCGATATAATCAATGCTCTGCCAAGGAAAGAGGCGGAGCTCACATTCCCGTAAGGACACCCGTTTCTCCGGAATATTAGAACAAAAAAGGGCGGGGCAGTGTCGGGAGCATGGGTCTGCGCGACAGAATTTACATGGGATATGCTGCGATGGATAAATCCATGAAATAGGGGATCTCGGAAGGCGAAAAACGAGATGGAAATCAGACAACTATTTTTTGGGGGTATTCGGAACAGTTTTTGTGGAAATCGCTTATTATTCTATGGAAAAGAACGTCCTTCTATGGTATACTGATGCAAGACCCCCAAAAATTCCAGGAACTCAAAAGGAGGAAAAAACGTGGCAAATCGAATCATCCTAAACGAGACATCCTATTTCGGGAAAGGCGCAATCGGGGAGATTGCCAAGGAGGTCAAGGCGCGGGGCTGCCGGAAGGTCATGGTCTGTACCGATCCGGATCTGCTGAAGTTCAAGGTTGCGACGTTGGTCACCGATGTGCTGGACAGGGCGGGCGTTGCTTATGCCGTCTACAGCGGCATCAAGGCCAATCCGACGATTGAGAACGTCCAGGAGGGCGTTGCCTTCTGTAAACGGGAGGGCGCCGACATGATTGTCGCCGTGGGCGGCGGCAGCGCCATTGACGCCAGCAAAGCCATTGCCGTCATCATGACCAATCCCGAGTTCGCGGATGTCCGCTCCCTGGAGGGAGCTTCCCCAACCAAGAACAAGTGCCTGCCCATCATCGCCGTTTCCACCACTTCCGGCACGGCGGCGGAGGTCACCATCAATTATGTTATCACCGATGTGGAGAAGTGCCGCAAATTCGTCTGTGCCGATCCCCATGATATTCCAGTGGTGGCCATCGTCGATCCCGACATGGTGGCCAGCATGCCGAAGGGGTTGGCCGCTTCCACCGGCATGGACGCCTTGACCCACGCCATCGAGGGCTACATCACCAAGGCCGCCTGGGAACTGACCGATATGCTGCATCTCAAGGCCATCGAGATCATCGCCAAAAATTTGCGCCAGTCGGTGGCGGGGGACCCCAAGGCCCGGGATGAAATGGCGGTAGGCCAGTATATTGCGGGCATGGGCTTCTCCAATGTCGGGCTGGGTATCGTCCACAGTATGGCCCACCCCCTCAGCGCATTGTACGACACCCCTCACGGGGTTGCCTGCGCCACCATTTTGCCCACGGTGCTGGCGTATAACGCTGAGGCCGCCGGCCAGCGGTATCAGCAAATCGCCGTAGCCATGGGCGTTCAGGGTGTGGAAGCCATGAGCCGGGAAGAATACTGCGAAGCGGCGGTGGACGCCGTCCGCCGCCTGGGCGCCGACGTGGGTATTCCCCAGAAGGTCAGCGAGGTGGGCGTTCGGGAGGAGGATATCGACTTCCTGGCCGAATCGGCGCTGGCCGACGCCTGCACAGGCGGCAATCCCCGCACCCCAACCAAAGAGGACATCGTGGCCCTATACCGCTCCATGATGTAAAGACATGCCGGATAAGATATAAGCAGGACCGGGAAAAAGCACCTGTACAGGTGCTTTTTCCCGGTCCTTTTCCATTTTGGTCAGCCGTCTATATGGCGGACGGCGGTGACGATATACCGGGGGTTTTCCTCCAAACAGCCGGTATCGTCCGCCCGGAGGATACGGAACGTCGCCTCCTCGGAAACTCCGTCGTCCACTACCAGGGGAAACGACCGTCCGGCGGTATCCCCATAGCAGAGAAGGGTCAGGAAGAAGCAGGTGCCCTCGTCAAGGCGATCGACCGGCTCCGCCAGAGGCAGGACAGACCCCTCCCGGACAAACACCGGTATCCGGCCGCCGAATTCCAGAGTGCGCCCGCCCTCGTAGGACACTCCCGTATAGAAATCGTACCATTTTCCTGCCGGCAGATAAACCGCCCGTTTTTCCTGACCGGCGGTCATGGGGGCGATGAGGAGACTGCCGCCACACAGGAGCTCGTCGTCCACGGAAAAGGTGGCGGGATCGTTTGAATAGTCGGCCACCAAGGGGCGGACGGGGGGGATCCCGGTGGTGTGATAGGTGTAAAAAGCGCTGTACAGATAGGGGATCAGCCGCATCCGCAGCCGGAACAGCTCCCGTAC
>CABQAA010000150.1 GCA_902461995.1 uncultured Oscillospiraceae bacterium
ATTCGCTTGGTATGAGAACACACAGACCAGCCTTGATGACAGCCGCTACATCGCCTTAAACGAAAAGGAGTACGACATTCCCCCTGTCGATACATTGCGTATCGAGATCAAGGACGGGGATCTGGGCCGGGAGCGGGGGCCGGGGACCCATCCCTATACCATTTCCGGCAATCCCCTGCTCTACCAGCTCAGTGCGATCGAAGACAACAGCTGGGAGCCGTACGCCGACGCCATCCTTGACCGTATCGCGGGCCTTTCTTATAAGCCTTACTCTCTATCCGTTCAGGGGAATCCCCTGTATCAGCCGGGCGATATCGTGAGCCTGTACCCTTCCGGAGCGGAAACGCCCGTATCCATCCCTATTATGACCAGTACCCTGGCTTACAATGGCGGACTGTCCGGAGAATGGTCCGCGGTCGGCAGCAATCCCAATTCGAACAAAGCCGTCGGAACCGTGACTGAAAGCATCAAGGATTTGAACAAGCGGGCCAATGTGTTGGAAGCGGATCTGGACAGCATCGTCACGACCATTCAAAATACGCAATACAGCATGGACGGACGGTTTAAAGATTTGGAATCCTCGATTTCCCAGACATCGGAATCGGTTGAAACCGTCGTCCGCAAGCAGGAAATTGTCGAAGGAACGATGACGGAGCTGAGTACGCAGCTGCAGCAGACGGCGAATGGCTGGACACTCGATTTTGAAAAGTTGAATACCACTGTGGAGAACGACTCGCAGAAATTGCTTGAATTAACCAGCCGTATCAAGTTTGAAGACGGCAAGATCATTTTGTCCACCGGGGACGATAGCATCCAGGCGATTTTATCCAATAACCGACTCAGTTTTACACACGGCACCAATGAGGTTGCTTACATCAGCGACAACCATCTGTATATAGAAGATGCCCGGATACTGAGAAGCCTCGTCATCGGGAAATTCATGTTCCAACCACGCGACAATGACAACCTCTCCTTCAAATTAGCTAAGGGGGCGACATAAATGAGCCAAAGCGGATCCTTTGCGGGTGGGATCAACGGGAACCATTACCGTTTACGGGTGGACTGGGAAGCCGAACAGGACATTGCTGGCAACTATTCCACCGTAACCTGCCGCATGTATCTCGAACAGGACCGGTATTACAGCCTGAACATAGGGACCCGGTCCAACAGCACCACCATCGACGGGGTGGCCTTGGGCTACACGTCTTCCGCCATTAACAACGACGGCGGGACCACAGTTTCTCTCGGCACAGTCTCCCGAACCGTGCCCCATGAACCCGACGGGAGCAAGACGATTTCCCTCTCTTCATCGTTTTATATCAACGCCACCATCAAGGGCGTCAAATACAACTATATCAACGCCGACGGCGGCTCGATCACATTGAATACCATCCCCCGGAAAAGCACGGTGTCCTGTCCGGGGGAGGTGAATGTGGATGCGTCCCTGCCTATTACCATCGGCGCCCACGCGTCCTCGTTCCGGCATACCCTGATCTATCAGCTGGCGGGGGGAAGCGTGCAGACCATCGACACCGGAATCGGCGGGGGCGTCTATTCCTGGAGTACGGCGGGCATGGCATCGAAGATCACCGATTCGGATCGAAAAACCTGTGTCATCACCTGCATCACCTACAGCGGTTCCACGGAGATCGGCCGAGACACGGCCACCTGTCAGGTGATGGTGCCGGATACCGACCCATACCGGCCGGCGATCAGCAACATCGGGACCAGCGATGCAACCCATTACAGCACCACCTACGGCGGCTATGTGCAGACCAAATCCCGACTCCGAGTCGTGCTCAGCGCTTCCGGGAAGGAGGGGAGCCCGATCCGTTCCGGAACGGTGACGATCGGGAATACGACCCTGAACGGCCTGGATGTGACCACGGATCCGCTGACCGGCAGTGGGAACGTGGCGGTCAAGGCGGTCGTGACGGACGGCCGCGGGCATGCGTCGGCGGAAAAGAGCCGGACGATCGCGGTTCTGCCCTACAGTGCGCCGACGGTAAGCCGGCTGTCGGTGGAACGCTGCACCGAGGCGGGCACGGCCGACGAAGAGGGCGAGTACGCGATGATCCGGTTCGAGTATAGGGTGTCGGATTTGAACGGCCGGAACCACGGGTATATCACGATTCAAAAGAGTACGGAAGGGGCGGAGGAATGGAGCAATGTGGTCGAGAATACCCAGCTATCTGGGTACGAAGGCCGCTACGAGCTGAAGACTCCGATGACCTTTGATTCGAACAGCGCCTTTGATATCCGCGTATCCGTTCACGACGATGTCACGACAAGCGATCTGACTCTGGCGGCTCTGCTGCCCACCGCCAAGACGGTGTTCGATATCCTGGCGGACGGGACGGGGATCGCCTTCGGAAAAGTGGCCAGTAAACCAAATACGCTGGAGTCCGCATGGGATGCAGATGTCGCCGGCCTGTCGATAAATGCCATTAAGAGCAACATGATACCGGATTTGGATGCAACATACGATATAGGCAACAACAGCGCGAGGTATTTGAACGTACATGCGATACAGGCGTATCTCAATAGCCTGGAAATGTGCGGGAATATCACTTCGGACACTCATGCAACCCGCGACATCGGGACATCTGCAAAACCGTTTCGCTATGTGTATGGTAACATAGGAAATTTCAGCAGCGTGTACGCGAATGGACGAAATCTTTGCACAAATAAAGTCTTGTGGTCTGGATCATATTACATGAACGGCAGTCAGACCGCCACGCTCAGCGAGGCTGTATCGGCACAGCCTCACGGGATTGTACTGGTGTTTAACGCTTATTATGGTTTCGTTACTGAAAACGCCTACAACTTTTTTTTCATACCAAAATATTTTGTCACGACTAGTAGAGGATACAGCTTTTTTATAAATGAAGATGTCGCTTGGATGGCCGCAAAATATTTGTATATATCAGATACTAAAATAACCGGACATTCGGTAAATGCAACTAATTCCACTTCTTGCGGAATAACGTTTACAAATACCAATGCGGTGCTGCGCTACGTTATTGGAGTTTAGGAGGATAATATGGCTTTAGGAAAGATTATTAAAGCTCAAAATGGGGTTAATCTTAGTTATCATAGAATAGCTATGGTGAAAATTGATGTGAATCAGCAAATTACGCTATTGGTAGAATCGTATATCGATGAGGATGGAAGAAACTTCGAAAAGCACTACGCTGCCGGAGAAATAGAAGGGAAGCCTGCTTTCCCGTATACTCAGGGGAACTACATATCGCTTGATTACGATACAAACCCGGAAATCTTTAACGGCAACATTGTTCAAAACGTGTACGATTGGCTGAAGGCACAGCCTGATTTTGTTGGGGCGGAAGACGTATAAAGGAGGGATCCGCATGAGCCGTGTATTGGAAAACTGCAACGATCTGATCACACAGCACTATTCGTCCAAGCACAAGGGCCTGGACATCGTGGGGGAGGGCCACAAGACCGACTACGTGACGGCCCACACCGGCGGCGAGGTCATCTTGCTGGCGTCCGGCCATAAAAACAACCCCGGAGCGTCCGGGAATGCGAGCTACGGCAATTTCGTGAAACTCAAGCATCCGAACGGGTATTGCACCCTATACGCCCACCTGAAAAACGTGTGCGTCTCCAAAGGCCAGACGGTGAAGGCCGGGGAGCGTCTGGGATATATGGGCAACACCGGCAACAGCTACGGGGCGCATCTGCACTTCGAGGTCCGTACGCCCGGAAACGAACGGATCGATCCGGAACCCTACCTGGCGGCGGAGCTGCCGGGAATACAAGAAGGAGAGGATAATATGTGGTGGTTTATCAGGATGGGTGATTTCGGCAGCAAAGAGGCGGCGGAGGAAGCTCTGGCGGGGCTTAAGGCGCTGGCCGAGTGTTGTACGGTGTCAAGCGACGAAGATACCGACAAGCACCGCACCACGAGCAATCTGTACTATCACACCACCTACCCGGCCACGGAAGGGGACGAATCCACCCGAGCGGGTAAATGGCCGAAGGGAACCATTGTGGACGTCGTGGATGGATGGGAAAGCGCCGGAAACGGCTACACCTGGGTTAAGGTCCTGTACAACGGCGGCACCTATTACGCGGCCAAGGAGTATCTGGAAAGGGTGTAATCCTATGGAATGGCAAGTGGTGGGGGTACTGATTGCCCTTCTCGGCCTGCTGACGGCGGTGGTGACGCCGGTCGTCCGGCTGAACAGCTCGATTACCAAGCTCAATACGACGATGGAACATATCACCAAAGAGGTGGACGGCCTCAAGACCGACAACCATGATTCCCACAAGCGCCTGTGGGACAAAAACGAGGAACAGGACAAGGCGCTGAACGATCACGAAACGAGAATCACGACATTGGAAAGGAAATGAGAATATGACTGGAATTCTGTTGATCCTGGCCCTGGCCGTAACCGTGGAGGCTATGGTGGAGTACGTCAAATCTATCATCAAGCTGATTACGGAGCGGGACGCCAAAACCCTCATCACCCAGCTTTCGGCGCTGGCGGTGTCGATCCTGCTGTGCTTCGCGGCCGGTGCGGACCTGTATGCGGCTCTGGGGATGACGTTCTCGGTCCCGGGGATCGGGATTGTGCTGACCGGGATTTTCGCGAGCCGGGGCGCCAATTATGTCAGCGATCTGGTCCGCAAGCTGCAGAGCATCGGAGAGGCGAAAGGGTAAAAAGAGAGCCGGGCGGGGATGACTCCTCGTCCGGCTTTTTTAAGTTTTAAAATGCTTGCAAAATCAATGGTTTACAGGCAGTTCGCAAGCCGTGTTTATGAAAAAAGCCGCCTTTCTGGCGGCCTTTTGAGAGGTCAGTTGAGTTTTTTTCTTTTGACGAAAAGTATCAATCCTCCAAGCACTACGCAGCCAGATACAAGCAATACGGCGATGCCAATAGACAAGTGACCACTATCCCCGGTTGCGGGAATATCATCTTTTCCGATATGGGAGCCATTCCCTGAGGATTCTGCACTTGTATCCGTCCCGGAAGGCTTGCTGGCCGTGTCTGACCCCGTGGTCTCCGACCCATCCCGCGTTATGCTTACCTTTAGAGAGGGAGTGAGGTCTTCCGTGGCAACAGAAAGACCCTCTTTGGTAAGCACCTTAACTTTCTCAAACAGAATATCTCCGCTTTCAAAAGATTGTGAACAGGAGAACTGCAGAGTGATTTTCATTGTACCCGATAAGTTATTGTCAGATTCAAAAAAGCTGGTCCAGTATAAACCATTCGAGAAAACCGGACCGGCCGACATACTGCCGGATGAACCGGAAGAGGCTGTCACAGTCATGCCTTCGGGACAGGCAATAGCGATTTCCACACCGGCATATGTATTCTCGGGCTGAACTTCGATTACAGCTTCAAATGCGGACTGCGTTTGTGTAAGTGCAATCCGGTCCTTCGATACACGAACAGCCGAATCCTTGGCAAAGGCAGTTAACGCGCCAAGGGATAATAAACAGCAGGCGAACATACAAGCAAATTTTTTCAAGCAGACCATCCTTCCACAACAAAATGGTATACAGGAATTGGGAATCGCCATATTCAGGCAATCCCCAATTCCCGAACATACTGTTAACGCACGGATTTCAGGCAATAAAACCCGTAAGGATAATGAAGTCTGCCGTATCGACCGTTCCGCTGCGGTCAATGTCACAGGCGGCGTCCTCAGTCTGATATTTGCTCACAGCCATGGACAGATCGGCCAGAGTCACCGCCCCATCCTCATTGATATCCGAAGCCGCACGGTAGGAGATC
>CABQAA010000151.1 GCA_902461995.1 uncultured Oscillospiraceae bacterium
ACCACGGCCCGGATACCGAGCTGTTCGGTCAGGGTGTTGGCGGTCAAAATCGCCGCGGACGAAACCGCCGCGCAGAGAATATCTCGTCCCGCTTCGGCCAGCCCCGCATGTCCCTGAATCCGGAACCCGCAAAGTCCACCGTCCCGTTCGAGAAAACGGGCGCGAATCATGCCTCGGCTTCCGCTTCGGCCTTGGGAGCCTTTGGAGCACGCGCATGGATCTCTTCGATCTGCACCTTTGTATAGGGCTGACGATGACCCATCTTGCGGCTGCTGCCCTTCTTGGGCCGGTAGGTGAACACGGTGATTTTCTTGCCCTTGCCCTGCTTGAGCACACGGGCGTCCACCGTCGCGTTTTTGATGTACGGGCTGCCGAGCTTGAGTTCCTTGTCGTTGTGGAGCGCGACCACCTTGTCAAAGGTGACGGCGGTCTCCTCGGAGGCATCCAGTTTTTCGATGAAGAGCACATCGCCGCTCTGCACCTTGTACTGCTTGCCGCCGGTTTCAATAATGGCGTACATACGGGAACCTGCCTTTTCTTAAGACTCGCTGCGCACGGGCGGGAAATCTCCGCTTCCAGCGGCCGTTCGGCCGCCGCCCGGAACATGCGGCATCCGTCAGTATAGCATAGATTACTCTGTGTGTCAACCGGTTTTCGGGCGGATTCAGGCGTTTTTTCCTAAACCGCGCCTCTGTCGGAACCCCCGCAATCCGGTCCGTAAATTACGGTATGAACTGGAGCTATGCGGCCGGCGGTTCGCCGGCTCCCCCTCATCGAATTGTCAAGGCCGCTTTTCTGTACGGCCCGCGGCTTTTTCCTCGAACCCCGCCAGCCGGACACTTTGCCGTTCCATGGTGCCTTCCCCGATCCTGCCGCAGGGATCCTCCGCCTCCACACGGAACACGAACCGCCGCCCGTCCGTCTCCACCAGTTCCGCCGTCACGCGCAGGCGCGCCCCCTCGGGGGTCGGCGCCAGATGCGCCACGTCGACGTGGGTCCCCACAGTGGTGATTCCCTCCGCCAGGGCGGGCTGAACCAAACGCATACAGACGTTTTCCATACACGCGATGAGAGCCGGCGTTGCCAGCACATGCGCCGTTCCGCTTCCCTGCTTGACGGCCAGCATCTCCGATGTGACATCCCATTCCCCGGCTTCCTGTTTACCTATGAATTCCTGCATGATGTTTGCCGCCTTTCTTTTATCAAGAAACTGTGAATTTTCTTCATTAACCCTCGCCATATGGCCCCTTCTATGCTAAAATAATTATTTGCGGGGCCATCTTGGCTCAAGGGCTACCTCTTTGGAGTTTGAGCCATCCCGTTTTCAAATATGCAAAGGAGGAATCCTGTTTTGGAGGCTGCCCCCCCTATTCATCGCCGGATTCATTTTCTGGATGAGGTCCGCGGATTCGATTTGATTTTGATGGTCTTTTTTCACGGGTTCTATATGCTGGGCTGGGTGTATGACGTCGCCTTCGGCCGTACATTTTTCACCTTTTTCCGGCCTGTGCAGCCGTTTTTTGCCGGGGTTTTCATCTTCATCTGCGGGATTTCCTGTTATCTGTCCCACAGCAACGTCCGCCGCGGCTTAATTCTAGCCGGAATATCCGTCGGCATTTCGCTGTTTTTGTTCCTTTTTATGCGCAGCGAAATGATCTGGTTCGGCATCCTGCATTTTCTGGCCGTGTCCATCCTGCTGTTTGCGGCGCTGCGTCCCCTGCTGTCGAAAATACCGCCGGTCGTCGGCATCGCCGTCTGCGCCCTGCTTTTCCTGCTCACCTGGCATATGCCGGAGGAAGCCGGCAGCTGGTTCGGCATCAAGGGCGTGTTCGAACTGCATCTGCCGGAAAGCCTGGTGAGCACCCCCTGGCTCTATCCGTTGGGGATCGGCACCCTGACGTCGGCCGATTATTTTCCGCTTCTTCCCTGGTTTTTCTGTTTTCTATCCGGAAGCTTCGTGGGCGTATGGGCAAAAGCCGGGCGATTCCCGCAATGGATGTACAAAAGCCGGGCCCCCTGGCTGGCCTGGATCGGCAAGCACACCCTGGTGATCTATGTCGTGCATCAGCCTGTTATCTTTATATTATGTGCCGGGGTGATGTGGCTGGTCCGGGCATTCGGCGGATAAACTCCCGATTCAATCCGACCCGATTCCCCTGAAAAAAGGGAGGGGAATCGGGTCTTTTGTTGCCTTTTATATACCATCTGTTATATTGTTGCTGCTTTACACGGTTCGTTAGTCCATCCGATTCGAGGACGTCTGAAACAGAACCCGGGATGCACCCGATAAGTCCAGCGCCGAAAACAACAGGAGGCCGCACACCGTACAAACGGCCAATTGCCCCGCCGCCACACAAAGCATGTTGAGATACCAAGGCATCCCCCCGTATACCAGGGTCAATTCCAGTCCCACCACCACGGCATTGAGCAGGACCGGCGGCAGCGTGGCTAAAACCGGCAGTCTCCGGATCCGGATATGCCGCAGAGCATAGGTCAAAAACGCCGCCGCCAGAGTCGCGAGGGACCCGAACAGCAAATCCCAGGCGCCCGCGATATTCGCGCCGGTCGTCAAACCGTAGAGATTGGCGATCAGGCAGCCGACCGCCAGGCCAGGAATCGCGGCCGGCGTGAACACCGGCAGAATCGTCAGCACTTCGGAAAAGCGGAACTGGACAGGACCGTAAGCAGCCGGCTGAATGAGCGCCGTGCAGACCGCATACATGGCGGCGATCAACCCCGCCTGCGTCAAGCGGAGCAGGGCCGTGCGATGGGTGTTTTTCATAGACTCTTGCCTCCATAGTTTTGATTTCCGCGGCATCCGCCGACACCGCGGGGTCAGGATGGTTTCGAACTGACCTGGCCGAAGCCGTTTTTTACTATACCGCCTCCCCTTCCTCTTGTCAAGGCCGGATGGGGACTGTCGGTTCCCGATCTATTCTTGCCGACTCCGAGAACGTTGCGGAACCCCCTTTCGTATGATACAATCATCCGGACGGGAGTGATTTTCATGACAGCCAATCCGGACGGCAGAGCAACGGTTCTCCTTGACCATTTAGAGAAACTCCATACGACCGTGCGGGGCGCTGAGCGCATCCGAAAAAACCTGTTCTTGTGGGACATACCCGATGTAGTGGAATGGTGCCGCATCCAAATCCGGGCCGGTGACAGTCAAATAACCAGGAAGGGAAAGAATTGGTACATCCTCACCCCAAACGGCTGCAGGATCACCGTGAATGCGGGCAGTTATACCGTCATCACCGCACATCCAGCGGAATAACCGCTGCTTTTGCCGACGCTTTGCCGGTTTATGAAAAATAGGAAGATATGTCTTCATACCAACAAAAAACGGGAAATCCTTTGCGGATTTCCCGTTTTTTAACGCTTCATTCGCACCTAAGCGACCTATATCCGCGCGGTCTGGTACAAATAGGCGTTCCCTTTCTTGCCAATTCGTACAATCGTTCCGAGTTTATACAATAAGTTTATTCCAAAACCCGCCTTTTTCGCGGATAGGCGCCCAGCCCGCCGCAGATCCGCCGTCGTAAAAACCTCCGGCAGCCCGGGAGGCAGAAGGGCGGCAAAGTCGGCCGGTGTCCGCAGCCAGAGTTCTTCTCCGATATCCATCGGGATCCGTTCCATGCGATGGGACCCTCTTTTTCCGTCCCGGCCCCAGCCATCCCGAATCCGGGTCTCCTCCAAATCGATCTCGATCAGGCGCAGCGTCAGGCCCGGATCGGACAGATACGGCAGCAGCCAATGCAGCTCGGAAAAGGTGTCCCAAAATCCCCCCTGCCGTGGGGATTTCCGCGGCGCAGAGGCCTCGCCGGTGGCGGGGTCCAGCCAAACCAGCGTCTTGCGCCGAATCACGGGCACGACAACGGTTACCGGCAGATCAGGCAGCAGCCGGGCCAATTTGGGGCGCAGCGGATACAGCCCGCCCGTCTGTATTTCCACTACCCGTTCTCCGTCAAAAATATCCGCGACCAGGCCGCAGGGAAGCCGCACTTCGTGCCGGCTTTCATCCGGTTCCACCCAATATTTGAGCACCGCATGGAGGCATCGTTCCGCGAGAGTGCCGATCCCGCCTTTTTCCTGCAGATGCAGCAGCCCCCGCCGTTTCGCCTCTTCGAATGCTGTCATGCAAGCCCCCTGCTATCTGTGGAAACGCAGCCGGGCCGTAAAGCAGCGGCCCCGGCCATGCTCCCCCGTCACCCAAACAGCGCGGCCCTCGTCGCTGTCCTGCTTCGCCGTGTGCAGCTGCAGAATATCCCCTTCCAGCGCCTCATGCTCATACACAAGAGAGAGTCCGGCAATTTCCCGATTTCCCCATCCTCCTGAAACAAAATCGCACACAATGTCGGCATAGACCGTGTTGTTGAGATGCCCGTTGTAATCGGTATCCGACCAGTAGACACGCCGTTTTCCCGCATCGTACAGGTCCGCGGGCAGCTGCAGTTTTCCCGGATCGGGACAGCCGTTCCGATGATCAGGGTGGGAGGCGATCCCAAACTGGTCGAACACGGTCGGCCGCAGCAAGCGGTGGGTCTCCACATCCACGAGGGCGAATGCCGATACCCCCTCTGTCAACACATCGCCGTGGGCGTCGAGAAGCTGGTAACAGCGAAAGAGCTGCGCCCCCTTTCCGTCGCGGTGCCAAGTGCGCAGCGCCACCTCTTCCCCCAATTCCGGAAGACGGCGGATTTCCACCTGCAGCCGGGTCAGCACAAAAAACATGCCCCGGCGGTAAAATTCCTGGTAAGTCAGTCCGGCTTCTCCCAGGTGGCGTTCTCCAGCCTCCTGCTGAAACCGCAGCAGACCGGACAGGCGCAGCCTCCGGTCCCGGCCCGCGTCGAAAGAGGTTACGCGGGACGGCCAGGTGTATTCACTTTTGACTGGATACGTTTGCTCTTCCATACAAAGGGCTCTCCTTTTCTTGGCTGCGGGCTTACCCGGGATTTTCCAGAACGGTGAAGCGTTCAAACCGCGTCTGCCGATAGCCCGCATAAACGGCCCGGCCGGCCACGTCGTTCCTCACGACGGCCGCGGTGCCCTCCGGCAGTCTTTGCGGAGTTTCAACGCGATACCGCCCAAACGCCGTGATCCGCTCAAACATGGCACCGGGATTGGCGACCTCGGCCGTCTCCCGGAATTCCAGCGGATCCTGTTTGGTATAAAACAGGGTGAGGGCATAGGCCCCATTCACCTGATCCGTCACATAAATCGTCTCGGCCTCGGTTTCGGCGGCATACGTCACCGCCTCGCCGAAGGAGTCTTCGAACGCCGCTTTCATTTTCTCCTGATAGGCGGTGAAATACTGAACCTCAAACAGCAGAAACGCCGCCATATACAGTCCGGCGATTGCGACACGGAAGAGCCTCCGGCTGCGGGCCACCTCCGCCGCTCCCAGGGCGGTCACATACACAAGGGGCAGCCACAGGGCGTTGATGCGGTTGATGTTGGGTCGGACCACAACAACCAGCACCAGCGCGGCCAGCAGCCAGGCATTCATCACACAGCCGAAAGCCGGACGCCTCTCTTTCGGGCCGGCCAGGCTGTGCACCAGCCCGATCACGGTAAAGGGCAGGGAAAACACATACACGATGCCAAACCCGTCCATGGCGTTCCAGATCAGGCCGTCGCTTTGGGTCACCGTCACTTTGGCTGCCTCGGCGAAATTCGAGGCGCTC
>CABQAA010000152.1 GCA_902461995.1 uncultured Oscillospiraceae bacterium
GCCAGTTTGTTGCTTGAAAATTGCATATCCCTACTTTAGGGGGCTTTTTGTGCTGTTCGCACATTCTGGGCCGGTTCAAAAAAGCAGGTCCCGGGGTTTTTAATGTGAAGAATCAGTAGTTCTCGGCCTTGAGCTGGAAATAGGCTTTGGGATGGGAACAAACCGGGCAAACTTCGGGGGCCGTGGTCCCGACGTGGATATGGCCGCAGTTCGCGCATTTCCAGATGACGATCTCCGCCCGCTCGAACACGGTGCCGTTCTCGATGTTCTGCGCGAGTTTGAGATACCGCTCCTCGTGCTCCTTCTCGATTTTGGCAACCGCTTCAAAGAGCACGGCGATTTCGGTGAAGCCCTCTTCCCGGGCCTCCTTCGCAAAACCAGCGTACATGTCGGTCCACTCGTAGTTTTCGCCCGCAGCCGCGTCCTTCAGGTTGTCAAGCGTGCCGCCGATGCCGCCATGGAGAAGCTTAAACCAAATTTTGGCGTGTTCCTTCTCGTTATTGGCCGTCTCGGTAAACAGCTCGGCGATCTGCTCATAGCCGTCTTTTTTCGCCTTGGAAGCGTAGTAGGTATATTTGTTGCGCGCCTGAGATTCTCCGGCGAACGCCGTCATCAGGTTGGCTTCGGTCTTGGAACCCTTCAGATCTTTCATACATATCTCCTTCTTTCCGCTGAATTCGAGCGGCTTCGCCGCTCTGTTACCAGTATACCGCGAATCTTCGGTTTGTACAAGAAAAATCTGGAAACATCCGCACGTTTTCCCTACTCCTGCCGGAGGCGGGCGGCCAGGGCGGCGTCGGGGGTCACATACGCCGTGCGGTTGGTCTCGTAGATGACCATGCCCGGCTTGGCTCCCGCCGGTTTTTTCACATGCCGCGCCTCGGTATAGTCGACCGGCACCTGCGCACTCCCCGCGGCGCGCGAATGGGTCGCCGCGAGGACCGCCGCCTGTTCGAGCGTCGACTCCGGCGGGGTGCGGCCCTCCGTCACCACTAAAACGTGGGAACCCGGGATGTTTTTGGTATGCATCCAGATATCCCCGCCCCGGGCCGTCTTGGTGGTCAGGCGGTCGTTCTGGACATTGTTGCGCCCCACCAAGATCAAAAATCCGTCATCCGAGCGGAAAGCGAGCGGTTTCGTGGGAGGCGGCGGCTTCTGCCGCCCTCGCTGCAGCCGCAGATATCCCCCCGCCGCCAGCTCCTCCCGCAGTTCCGACAGCTCCTGCATCGACTCCGCGCGGGATAGCGCGTCGAACACGGTGTCGATATACTGCAGCTCTTTTTCTCCCGCCGCGATCTGTTCGGCAAGGACGGTTTCGGCCGTGCGGGCTTTGCGGTAATCCTTATAGTATTTCTGAGCGTTCCCGGCCGGGGAAAGGGCGGGATCAAGCGGCACCCGCATCGTCCCGCAGTCCGGATCGAAATAATTGATGAGATCCGCAAACGCCGCTCCTTTCGGGATCTGATAAATATTGGCGTTGATAAGATCGGCCCAGATCCGCTTTTCCTCCCGGCGGCCGGAATTCTCGAGTTCTTTTTGTTGGTTCCGGATCTTCCGGGAGGTGCGTTCGCTGACGTTGGTCAGCACCCGCAGAATATCGTGAGACCGCTGTTTCATCCGTTCCGCCGCGTCTTTCTGCGCATAGAAAGCGTCGAGCAGGGCGGAAAAACTCGCCATCTCCCGACCCGTCGCGGACAGGCCGTACTGCGTAACAGGCAGAAAGCTGTAATCAAGCGGAACCCCGTCCGGTTTCAGCAGCATGTACGGAACCCGCCGCTCCCCGGTCAGAATCGTTTCCCGCACCCGGCCGAGGAAAAACACGAGCCGTTCCCGCTCTTCCTGCGTGAGTTCGCCGACAGTAGCCGAACGGCCCCGCAGGGCGAGATGAGAAATCTCCCGGCAGACGAGCGGTGAGAGTCCGTGCGCCACGGCGAGCAGCGCCTGTTCCAGCAGAACATCCCTGCCCCGATCGAGCGCCGGCAGAAAATCCTCCGGGAGGCACTGCGATAGGTCGAGCCGTTCGGACTCGGCCGGCGGGGTCTCATACCGGAGTCCCGGCAGGACCGGGCGGACCGACGACATCTCTAAATCCACCCGTTTGATGGCATCGACGATCAGCCCCTCCCCGTCGACGAGGATGACGTTGCTGTGCCGGCCCATGATCTCCACCGCCAGGGTCAGGCGGACGACGTCGCCCAGCTCATCGAGACAGTCGAGATCCAGATAGAGTGCCCGCTCGAGACCCGGCTGCCGGATCCCCGCCAGCCGCCCGCCCGTGATCCGTTTGCGCAGCAGCATACAGAACATGGGCGGCGACGCGGGGTTTTCCAGCGTCACCTCGGTGAAATGGATGCGGGGCGACGCTGCCCGCGCCGAGATATACAATTTATAATTCCCGCTCCGCTGCCGGAGGGTGAGGATCAGCTCGTCTCTCGATGGCTGATGGATTTTGTCCACCCGCGCGTCAGAAAGACGGGCCTCCATTTCCTCTTTGATACAGCGCAGAAACGCGCCATCGAATGCCATACCCTATTCCGTCCTTTCGAGATCCGCAGGGCCGCCCTTCTGCGCCGCGTGCAGGCGGAAGGTCACCGCGCCGTCTGCGCAGACAAAATCGATTTCATGTTCCGAACGTCCGCCGAGAAGGCGGCAGTCCCCGCCCGCGCGGGCCGCTTCACACAGGGTGTACAGGGCTCCCATGGTTTTGGGGCAGAATCCGGCCGGGCAGCCGTAGGTACAGAAAAACGCATCGCCCACTTCCAGCCCGATGTGGCATGGGGCCGCCGAAAGCACCTCGATATCGAAGGTCCAGTCTTCCGGAATCGTCTTGCACAAGGATCTCTCCTCCTTCGGCCGTCAAACCGTTTCATAGGGCGGCGCATCCCGAAAAGACACAACCTCAATGTCGGGAAATGCCTTCCGCAGCCAAGCGGCCACGCCGTCCGTCATGCCGATTTCGGTGTGATAATGCCCCGCCTCGATCACCGTGACCCCGGCGGGCAGAGCGATCCACTCGTGATGCTTGAGTTCCCCCGTTACCGCGGCGTCCGCCCCGCCTTTTTCAAGAAACGAAAGCAGAAAATCGCCGCCCGCGCCGCTGCATACGGCGACACGGGAAACCGGGCCATATCCCGCCCGCATCCGGACAGGGGTCCCGAGCCTTTCCCCCACATAGGCGGCAAACTCCCGCGCAGAGAGCGCTTGCGGCAGGCGGCCGAGGCGAGTGAAACCGTCGGGAGCGGTTTGTACGTCGGCAAGACCCAGGGCCGCGGCGAGACAATCGCCAACCCCGCCGGCGGCCCGATCGAGATTGGTGTGGGCGGCGATGGCGGCGATGCCATGCCGGATCAGCAGCGCGGGCACGCCGTCCCCCGGCAGGCTCCGCAGCGGGGAAAAGATCACGGGATGGTGGCTGACGATCAATCCCGCGCCGATCCGCGCAGCCTCCTTTACGGCGGCGGGGGTAATATCCAGGGCGACGAGGATCCTATCCGCCGCGCCCTCCGGACTGCCGACAAGCAGGCCGACGTTATCGTAATCCTCCGCGGTTTCAGCAGGCGCCCGGCTTTCCAGGAACTTAAGGATCTGACCGACTGTCATCCGAATTCCCCCTTCATCGATTCGTCCGGCCATGGCGTCCACTCTCCGGCGATATACGCCTCCAAGCGGTCCGCGACGGCGGCCAGCCGGGTCCCTTCCACCCGTCTTGCGGCGTCCGCCGCCTTAGACAGGCCGTTTGCCTGCTCCCGCAGACGGTCCCGCACCCGGCACAAATAAACGATCTCCCTCCGCGGGATGCGGCCGATGTGGCAGAGCGCCTCATCCGCATTCCGACGTTCACCGGTATAGACGACATCGAGCACCGTGTAGAGGTACCGTCCGTCCGGCACGATTTCCTCTTCCCGGATGACGAAGCCCGACGTATACAGATACCGGCGTAGATCCTCCGGCCGGGTCATGGGCTGAAGCACCAGGTGGAGGGCCGTATCCCGGACCCACGGGCAGGCGTTGAGAATGGCGGCGATGGTTTCGCCGCCCATTCCCGCCACGACGATGTCTCCGGCCTCCCCGGCCGACAGAGGGGACAGGCCGTCCCCCACCCGCACCTCGATCTGCGCCTCCAGTCCGGCCGCCCGGATATTCCGCCGGGCGGCGTCCGCCGGACCCTGCCGCAAATCCGAAGCGATCGCCCGGGGACACACCCCGGTTCCCACCAGTTGAACGGGGAGATGGGCGTGATCGGTCCCAATATCCGCCAGGACCGTCCCCGGGCGGACGTGGCGCGCCACACAGCCGAGCCGTGCATCAAGCATCCATCCCTCTCCCCTTTCCAAGCGTTACGGCCGGACTCCAAGCTGCCGGAGCGCCTCCTTGAGCGCCTCGGCAACCTTGTCATAGCCGGCTTCGTTTACATGCAGAGAATCGTCGCTGTAGAGTTCCATTTTCACGCGGCCCTCCCCATCCTCGAGGTAAGGGGCCTGGTCGACGTACACCATATCCGGATCCTCCGCAGCCGCCTGGCGAAGGAGGGCGTTGTAAGCGTCCTGAAAAGGGCGGAGGGCGGCTCTGGCGGGGGCGTGTTTGAGTCCCAAAAGCACAATCGGCAATTTCCCGCCCGCATCGTGCCGCGCCCAGACAAGCACCCGGCGGGAAAGCTCCCATACCTCCCTCGGCGTATAGCCCAACGCGATGTCGTTGTCTCCCTCGTAGTATAGCAGCGCCCGCGGCGCCGCCGGACGGACCAGACGGGGATAATAATAGAGCGCCTCCTCCGCCGTGCTGCCCCCGAAGGCGCGGTTGCACAGGTGATATGGGGCCATCTGGCGCATCATCCACTCCTCCCGCCAGACCGCGAAATGGGAACTGCCGTAGAGCAGGATACACCCTTCCGGTGCCTCTTCCTGTTCCCGCAGGCAGACAGCTTCTTCCCAGTCGCCCGGCATTTTTCGCAGTCCGATCATCTGCACATCCTCCGTCCCTTATAATAAGAAGAAGGCGGACCCGGATGACCGGAACCGCCCTTCTCACTCAACCGATTTACTTCTCCAGATGGGCGTTGATTTTCGCCACCAGTTCATCGGCATTGACGCCGTGGACTTCGCAGGCCTGCTCCAGGGTTTCCCCTCTCGCGGACGGGCAGCCCAGGCAGTGCATCCCCATTTCCAGGAAATAAGGCGCCGTAGTGCGATCCATATCCAAAATGTCGCCGATCAGCGTTTCCTTGGTTATCGCCAAAACGAACACATCCTTTCTGTTTCACAGCCGGACGGCCCGTGCAGCCATCCGTATTCTTTATTATAAAGCCGGGAAGGCTGAAAAGCAAGAGAAAAATGGGGTTTCGGCCGAAACCCGGGGCTATTCAAGATTGCCCGTGAGATGCATCAGCACCGCCAGAGCCGCCAGCGGCGCCGTCTCACAGCGCAGTATCCGCTTGCCGAGCGTCGCGGCCCTGGCTCCGTTTTGCAGAAGGCGGTCGACTTCTTCTTTTTCAAAGCCCCCTTCGGGTCCGACCACGATGGACAGCGCGCGGCAGTCCCGTCCGATCAGCTCACCGAGAGGCTGCCCGCCGCCCTCGTACAGCACGAGGGTATACGCCTGCGCCATCCGCTCGGCCGCCTCGGCAAAGGAAAGGGGAGCCGACACGGCCGGGATCCGGCCTCTTCCGCATTGACCTGCGGCCTCGGC
>CABQAA010000153.1 GCA_902461995.1 uncultured Oscillospiraceae bacterium
CCACGCCGCAGCCCATCCGCTCCTCCATCGAGACATAGCAGACCGCTCCGGCCGCCTCCGCGAGCTTGGCGACCCCCTTCATCATGACCTTGGGTCCGCAGGTGTAGACCACCTTCACGTCCCCTCTCGCCAGCCGCTGCTCGAGCGCCTGGGTCGTGAAACCGTGGAAGCCCGCCGACCCGTCGTCGGTGCAAAGAACCGTCTCGGCCCCGGCCGCGGCGAAATCCGCCTGCAGAATCGCGGCGGAAGCCGTCCGGAAACCCGTGATGACGGTGGCGTTCGCCCCAAAAAACTGCGCGACAGGCAGTAGCGGCGGCGTACCGATGCCGCCCCCCACCATCACGGCCTTCTTCGACGCATCCGTGAGCGGAAACCCGTGGCCGAGCGGCCCGATCAGATCGAGGAGATCCCCCTTCTTCCGGCCGGCCAGCCATGCAGTGCCCTGGCCCCGCACCTCGAAAACCAGGCGCAGGATGCCGAGGGAGGCGTCGAAACCGGCGATGGAGATCGGCCGGCGAAGCTGGTAAGAATCGCAGAGAACCTGGACGAACTGCCCGGCCGATGCGGCCCCGGCGATCGCCTTCGCGGACAGGATGCTGTTGTAAACGCCGGGGGCGATTTCCTCGATATGGAGAATCGCCGCCTGCTCCTGCGTATAGCGCATAGCTGTCTCCTTCATAAACGGGCCGGACGCCGGCCGTCAGATTTTTGTGATATCGATGAGTTCCATATCGGCCATGGTCTGATCCATGGCGAGGCAGCGCAGCAGCGCCTCGGCCGTATCCACCGAGGTAAAGACCGGGATGGCCCGTTCCACCGCCAGCCGCCGCATCCGCACGCTCGCGAGCTTGGGATCCCGCCCGTGGGCATCCGTGGAAAGGATGTAGTCGATTTTGCCGCTTTCCAGCAGATCGGCGATGTTCGGATGTTCCTCGTGCAGCTTGCGCACCGCCGAAGCCGGGATCATCTCTTTGTTCAGGCGGTTGGCCGTGCCGGCCGTCGCGTAAATATCGAAGCCCATGGCGCGGAAGCGGTCGGCCACGTGCAGCGCCTCGTTCTTGTCCGAATCCCGCACCGTGATGAGGACACCGCCCGATTTTTTCATCTTGTATCCCGCGGCGACCAGCCCCTTGAGCAGTGCGTCGCCGAAGGATTTGGCCAGACCCAGCACCTCGCCGGTGGATTTCATCTCCGGCCCGAGCTGGACGTCGAGATCCCGCAGCTTTTCAAAACTGAACACCGGCACCTTGACCGCCACGGTATCCCGTTCCGGGAACAGTCCGGTGCCGTAGCCCATATCGGCGAGCTTTTCGCCGAACATGCAGCGGGTGGCCAGCTCCACCATCGGGACGTTCGTCACCTTGCTGATGTAGGGCACCGTCCGGGAGGAACGGGGGTTGACTTCGATGACATACACCGTGTCCTGATACACCACATACTGGATGTTCACGAGGCCGATGACATGCAGGGCCTTCGACAGCCGGCCGGTGTAATCGATGATGGTCTGCCGGATCCGGTCGTCCAGGGTCTGGGTCGGGTAGACCGAGATCGAATCGCCCGAATGGACGCCCGCCCGCTCGACGTGCTCCATGATGCCCGGAATCAGATAATCCTCCCCGTCGCAGATGGCGTCCACCTCGACCTCCTTGCCCATCAGATACTTGTCGATGAGCACGGGATTCTCGAGCTTGTGGGAGGTGATGATCGCCATATATTCGGTCACGTCGTTGTCGTCGTAGGCAATGATCATGTTCTGCCCGCCGAGTACGTAGGAAGGACGGAGCAGCACCGGATAGCCCAGCCGCCGCGCCGCTTCGAGCGCGGCCTCGGTCGTGAAGACGGTCGTGCCCTCCGGCCGCGGGATGCCGCACTGTTCGAGCAGCTCGTCGAACCGCTCCCGGTCCTCGGCCGCGTCGATGCTGTCGGCCGGCGTGCCCAGGATCTTTACCCCGCGTTTTTCCAGGTGTTTGGTCAGCTTGATGGCCGTCTGGCCGCCGAACTGCACCACAACGGCGTCGGGATGCTCGGTCGCAAGGACGTTGTCCACGTCCTCCGGGGTGAGCGGATCGAAGTAGAGCCGGTCGGAGGTGTCGAAGTCGGTCGACACGGTCTCGGGGTTGTTGTTCGCGATGATCGCCTCATACCCCAGCTTTTTCAGGGTGCGGACGCAGTGGACCGAGCAGTAGTCGAACTCGATGCCCTGTCCGATCCGGATCGGGCCTGATCCGAACACGATCACCCGCTTCTTTCCCGATGCCAGCTTTTCATTGTGGATCGCGGCCTCGTTCTCCTCGTCCCAGGTCGAATAGAAATAGGGGGTTTCGGCGTCGAATTCGGCGGCGCAGGTGTCCACCATCTTGTAAGCGGCGTGCAGCTTGACCGGAACCTTCTGGCCAGACAGGCGTTCGATGGTGCCGTCGAGGAAACCGAGCCTCTTGGCCCGCAGATAGGTTTCCTCATCGAGCGGCGCCGCGGCGAGCTCGTTCTCCATCGCCACCAGGCGGTTGAGCTTGGAGAGGAACCAGCGGTCCACCTTGGTCATATCGAAAATTTCGTCCGGGGTCATGATCTTCCGCTTGAGAGCCGCATAGATCGCGAAAATCCGCTCGTCGTCCATATGGGCGATGATCTCCCGGATTTCCTGGTCGCTCTTTTTGTCCAGTTTCGGCAGGTTCATCGTATCGATACCGAGTTCGATCGACCGCACCGCCTTCATCAGGGCGATTTCAAAACCCGATCCGATGGACATCACTTCGCCCGTCGCCTTCATCTGGGTGCCCAGACGGCGATCGGCATAAACGAATTTGTCGAAGGGCCATTTGGGGAATTTGATAACGCAGTAATCCACCGCCGGCTCGTTGCAGGCGTAGGTCTTGCCGGTGACGGCGTTTAAAATCTCGTCGAGACGGTAGCCGATGGCGATTTTGCAGGCCACCTTCGCGATGGGGTAGCCGGTCGCCTTGGAGGCCAGGGCGGAGGAGCGGGACACCCGGGGATTGACCTCGATGACCGCGTATTCGCGCGAATCCGGCTTCAGGGCGAACTGGACGTTGCAGCCGCCCTCGACGCCGAGCGCGGTGACGATGTTGAGCGCCGCGGCCCGCATCATCCGGAACTCGGAGGCGGACATGGTCTGAGCGGGGGCGACGACGATGGAGTCGCCGGTGTGGATGCCGACCGGGTCGACGTTTTCCATCGAGCAGACGTCGATGGCGTTGCCGGCGCCGTCCCGGATGACCTCGAACTCGATTTCCTTCCATCCGGCGACGCTCTTTTCAATGAGCACCTGATGGATCAGGGAAGCCCTGAGGCCCCCCGCGCAGATCTCGCGCATCTCGTCGTCGTTATGGACGAAGCCGCCGCCGGTGCCGCCGAGCGTGTAAGCGGGCCGTACAACGACGGGGTACTCGATTTCGTGGGCAAAGTCGAGCGCGTCCTCGACCGATTCCACCACTTTGGAGGGGATGCAGGGCTCGCCGATCGAGAGCATGGTGTCTTTGAACATCTGCCGGTCCTCTGCCTTGCGGATGGTTTCAGGGTTGACGCCGAGGAGCTTCACCCCCCGTGAGGAGAGGAAATCCCCCTCCGACAGCTCCATGCCAATGTTGAGTCCGGTCTGTCCGCCCATGTTGGCGAGTACGCTGTCCGGTTTTTCTATGTCGATGATCCGTTTGATGACCTCCACATTGAGAGGTTCGATATAAATCATATCGGCCATGGTCTTGTCCGTCATAATGGTGGCGGGGTTGGAATTGACCAGCACCACCTCGAGACCCTCTTCTTTCAGCGCACGGCAGGCCTGGGCGCCGGCATAGTCAAATTCCGCCGCCTGCCCGATGACGATGGGGCCGGAACCGATCACGAGTACTTTTTTCACATCTTGCCGTTTGGGCATATCTGTCCATCCCTTTCTCAACCTAATCGGCGGGGCTCCCGGGAGTCCCGCGGTCCTTTATGCTGTCCAAACGACCTTGTCAGCCGCGCTTTTCCTGGCTCTCACGCAGCAGGCGTACAAATGCGTCAAACACCCAGGCGGTATCCTGATAGCCGTTGCCGTCGGAGGGCTCGAACTGCACCGTCAGGATCGGAGCGCCACGGTAGCGAAGCCCTTCCACCGTCCCGTCGTTGACGTTCTGCAGAAACGCCTCGGCCAGCTCGTCCTTCACACTGCGGAGCGCCACGGTGTACCCGTGGTTCTGTTCCGTGACCATCACCCGGCCGGTATCGAGATTGCGGACCGGCTGGTTGCTGCCCCGGTGGCCGACCGGCAGCTTTTCGATCTCCATCCCCGCGGCCACCGCCATGAGCTGATGCCCAAGACCCCAGCCGAACATCGGGCGCCCGCTTTTGGCCAGCGCACGCAGAATTTCCACGATCTCCGGGTTGTCCCAGGGATCGCCGGGCCCGTCTGAGAGCACGATGCCGTCGGGATTCGCGGCGAGGATGTCCGCCGCGGGGGTATAGGCGGGATAGAGGGTGCAGGAACAGCCCCGGCTGAGAAAATGCTCGAGGATCGACACCCGGAACCCATAATCCGGAATGGCGATCTCATACAGGGGGCGTTCCGCCTCCCATCGCTGGGGCTTGCTCAGCGTGATTTTACCGACGGCCGGAGGCACCCGGTAGGCTTTCAGCCGGGCGATCCGTTCCGGCGACGCGTCGGGCGTGTCCACGATCATGCCGTTCATCACGCCGTGGTCGCGGATATGCCGCGTCAGGGCGCGGGTGTCCACACCGCAGAGACCGGCAATGCCGAGACCGCGGAGATATTCGTCGAGGGTGACAAACTCGTGCGCGTCGGTGGGCTCCACGCACCATTCCCGCACCACATAACCGTTCGCCACAAACTTGGAGGGACTGATCGGATCCACCCCACGGTTACCGATAAGCGGATAGGTCTGCACCACGATCTGACCCGAATACGTCGGATCCTGCAGCAGATCCTGACTGGTGGTCATATCGGTATTGAACACCACCTCCCCGATGGCCTCACCGGCGGAGAGATCCCGCTCGGCCCCCATAGCATACCCTTTATAGGCGGTTCCGTCTTCCAAAAGCAAATACGCAGTTTTCATTTTGCCGTCCCTCTTTCTCCGCCTGCGCGGTCAATTTCTTGCCTGTTCCCGTCCGTTTATGCGGCATGTTCAGCGGGCGTTGAGCGCCGCGAGAATGTCCTCCCGCATCCGAACGGCCTCCCGGAGGGCGGCTCCGGCGTAATCCTCGGGCGGGCAGCCTTCCTTTTTCCAGGCGCATAATATCGCCCGGGAGGAATTGATGACCGCTCCCCTGCCGTCCCGATCGAAAGCGGCGGCCACATCCGCGGCCCCGCCCCCCTGCGCGCCGTATCCCGGAACCAAGAAGAAGGTCCGGGGCATCGCCTGCCGCAGCTCGGCGAGCTGGGCGGGATAGGTGGCTCCCACCACAGCGCCGACGCCGGAGTAGCCGTATCGGCCGGGAAGGTCCTCACCCCACGCCTCGCACATCGCGCCCATCCTGCGGTAGACCGGCTCCCCGTCGATCAGACGGTCCTGCAGCTCCCCGGAGGAGGGGTTGGAGGTCTTGACCAGGACGAATATGCCGGTATCCCGCTCCCGGCATACGCTCAGCAGCGGCCGGATACCGTCCGAGCCGAGATAGCCGTTGACCGTCAGCGCGTCCCCGCCGAAGGGC
>CABQAA010000154.1 GCA_902461995.1 uncultured Oscillospiraceae bacterium
CTTATCCCCCACCCGCAGGATGCCGCCCTCGATGTTCAGTTCCTTTTTCTTTGCGTCCTCCGGGTTGAGAAGCGCCTGCAGGCGGACATTCAGCTCCCGCGTACCCAACTCCCCTTTCCGGCCAGGGCAGAGCACCTGGATGCCGGAAAACGCCGTAAATCCATACCGGTTGGGAAGCCGCCTCGCGCACAGATCGAGCAGGGTGTCGGTCACGTCCTGAGCGCTCGGCTGAGGCAGGAAGAAGAAATCCCCCTCCCCTTTATCGAACACCGGCATCTCCCCCGCCACGATCCGGTGGGCGTTCGCGACGATCGCGCTTTCCATCGCCTGCCGGAACACCTCGGTCAGCTGCACGACGGGGAGCACGCCGCTGTCGATGATGTCGTGGAGCACGCTCCCGGGTCCGACGGCGGGAAGCTGATCGGTATCCCCGACCAGAATCAGACGGGCGCCGGTTTTCATCGCCCGCAGCAAACTCTCAAACAGCAGCACATCCACCATCGACACCTCGTCCACCACCAGGGCGTCGGCGTCGAGGGGGTTCTTTTCATTGCGCGCGAAGGCGGGGGTGTCGGCGTCGTCCCACTGGACCTCGAGCAGGCGGTGGATGGTTTTGGCCTCGCATCCGGTCAGCTCCGCGATCCGTTTGGCCGCACGGCCGGTCGGCGCCGCAATGGCGACCGTTTCCCCCATGCTTTCGAGCAGGGTGATGATGGCGCGCAGGGTGGTGGTTTTACCGGTGCCGGGCCCGCCCGTGAGCACCAGCATCCCCTTTTCCACCGCTTCGACGATGGCCTGGCGCTGCCGGGATTCATAGGTGATATGGTTGTTTTTTTCCACCGCCTCGATGCTTTCCCGAATGCGGTGGGACGGCACGGGTGCAAAGCTTGTGAGCAGCTTCAGCCTGGCCGCCGCGTATTTTTCCGCCTGATAGAGATGAGGCAGAAAGACAAACAGCCGCCCATCCATCTCCTCGGTCCGGACCGAGAAGGTCAGCGCCATGTCCGACAGCTTGTCCCGCACCTTTTCCGCCTCCACGCCGAGCAGCTCGGCCGCCGTGGGGAGGAGCCGGTCGGCAGGCAGGCAGGTATGTCCGTTGTTTAGATTGTGGCGCAGAACGTACAGCAGGCCCGCTTCGATGCGGGCCGGATCGTCAGCAGGCCTGTCCATTCCCATACAGATCCGGTCCGCCCGCTCAAAGCTGATATACATCCCGCTCGAACAGAGCAGATAGGGATTGCGGCGGATTTTTTCCACCGTGGCGGAGCCCCAACGTTTATAGCAGCGAAGGGCCTCCGACGGCGTGAGGCCGTAATCCGCAAAAGACAGCATCACTTCCCGCAGGCCGAACTGGCCGGCGAAGGCTTCCCCGATCGCCTTGGCCTTGGCTGTCGTGATCCCCTTGATTTCTGCCAGGCGCCCGGGTTCCTCTTCCATGATCCGCAGGGCGTCGTCCCCGAACTTTTCGACAATCCGGGCGGCGGTCGCGACGCCGATCCCCTTGACCGCGCCGGAGGATAAATAGCGCAGAATCGCGTCGGCCCCCGCGGGCAGATGCTGCTCGGCGTGCTCGGCACGGAACTGCCGGCCGAAATTCGGATGCTCCACCCAGTTCCCCATCAGGCGGAGCTGCTCCCCCACCCCGATGGCGGGCAGCAGGCCGACCACCTTATGCAGTTCCTCTCCCGCTTCGAGCTCCAGGACGGTCCAGCCGTTGTCCTCATTGCGGAAAACCACCCGTTCCACGCTGCCGCAGAGCTCTTCGAGCTGCTTTTCCTCCATGGTGCGTTCCTTCCCCGGCCCGGCCGGCTGATTGACAGCCGGCCGGGCTCGAACATATATTCCTGATTATAGCAAATTTCCCGGCTATTGTAAACCCGACGAGAGGACTTTTTCAAATTCCTCATATGTATACAGCCCCTGCCCCAGCCGGCCGCAGACTTCCTCTGCGAGCCTTCGGGTTTCCTCGTCCATGCCGGTATCCACCAGCATCACCCGGGGAGAACCAGCACTCCAGCGTTCCCGGGCCGCGGCGCAGCGCGCCACATACTCGATGTCGGTCCGATGACCGCACAGCGGGATCATCAGCACTCCCCTGTCCCCCTTGGCCGGCGACAGCACACGTCTGGAGACGGCCAGCAAAAGCTCGGCGCAGCCGTACAGCGACAGCAGCAGGATGAGGACCAGCCCTATGTTCTCTCCCATTTCTTCAGCCCCTTCCGTTATGGAGGAAAGGCCTATCCCACCACACCCCACCCGCGGCCTTTCCATTCCTTCCATCCTATGCGGCAGGGATCAAAAAGGTACGGGACCAAAACGCGGCGGCTCCCATAAGAAAACGGCCGCCTCCGCATCTCCGGAAACGACCGTTCAACCGGCACCTGTTTATCCGTCAAACGCAAAAACGAACTCGCTGCCCATCGCCCGCACCCGGTTGTCCTTCACCTTGGAGACAGCTTTGACGATCATGTCCTCCAGGGCCTCATACTCAATTTCGGGCTCGATCTCATACTCGATTTGATATAAACCGTCATCCGTCCAGTGCACCGTATATGGCAAAAGCAGGTTACACAATATATGCCTATCAACGGAGAGGTAAAGATTGGGATCCACCGCCATCACGTCCGCCAGGGTATCCCCCTTTTTGATTTTGAGCAGCTTGCTCTTTTTGACGATATCCCGCTTATAAAAGCCGTGAGTGAAATAGAGGGTGTCGCTTTCATCACTCGTCTTGAAGTGGAAATAATACGTTCCTCCCTCCTTCGGCTGGATTGTCGCGTAGCTGTGGGTATCGTCGATCTTTTTCAGGGGAGACGGCTCAACGTACTCGAGAACCGTTTTGTAGTAAACAACATAGCCGTTCATACGGATCGACTCATCGCTTTGCGGCAATCCAAAGCGGCCGACGATCTCCTCGATCGACGGATTTTTCTCCGGCTCCGGCCGCGTCCCGGACATCGACATGTCACTGTCATCCTCCAATCGGCTGTCAGACCCGGCCGATGACCGGGACGACTCGGCGCCGTTCTCCTCCCGAGACGTGGCCGCGGGATTCCGGCAGCCCGCCGCCGCCAAAACCAACGCCAGGCAAAGACCGCATATCCACAAACACTTGACCATCACAACCCCTCCTTTTATGGCACTGAAACGGCGAAATAGATGGTGGCGGAATTGTAGTCCCCCCAGTCATAGGTGGTGGGGTTGATGGCCCCAAGATTGGCGGACGGCCATCCACCCTGTTTATGAGCCCAGGTTCCATCGGACAATTGATACATAAAATGGTAATCTGCCCAAGTCAGCACTCCCAAAAAGTATTGACTTCCTGTTCGCATGGCTACCTTATACTCCCGGGTAGAATGTACAAAATCGTCCACACCGTCCAAAACACGAATATGTCTTCCCATATTTCGCACTTGGGTAAGAACTTTGTCCCTAGTAGTATCAACACTGTCACCCAAGTGATATCCATCCACGTATAAGCCTTCCGTGTCAATCCGCAATGCGTATGCATAGCAGTGGATGGCTGAGGTGGTCACATTTTGGTAACTCCCTCCGTTCCCAACGGTAGCAGCCCTCTCGAGATACCACCTTTGCTGTGTAAACGTCGACCCATAGGTCCACATATGCACGTTCTGATTACTTCCCAGACCGTCGACCACCCGCGTCCGCGTATTGGCCGGCACGAGGTAAACACGCCCCGCATAGGGAACAAACATAAACCTCTGAGC
Source organism: uncultured Oscillospiraceae bacterium (assembly GCA_902461995.1). Lineage (GTDB taxonomy): Bacteria > Bacillota > Clostridia > Oscillospirales > Acutalibacteraceae > UMGS1623. The sequence continues at coordinate 3,729 of CABQAA010000154.1, forward strand.
ATAGCTGTTGTCGGCATAATTGCTGACAAACACATCGGCCGAATCGTAGTCACCCGCGGAGGTCAGACGGAGGTCGGAATTGTAGCGGGGCGCGATCTGGTAGTAACCGACAGCAGAGGAACGGGCAAGGATCCATTGCTGATTCTTGGCCCCGCCATAAGACCACCTCAGGGTGCTGGTTCCGCTTCCCCCGCTGTTCGCCGAGTCCATGTACCGGCCGTCGTACTCAATGCGCAGATAATAAACCCCATCGGTGAGATTAAAATCCGCTTTCCAATAGGTAATGGTGATTTTGGGCCGCACGGCCGCCGTCTGATAATCGCCGGTATAGAGCACATTGAAGTCGTTGGGATCGCCCGCGTTCTGTACGCCGTCATCATGGGAGGTATACCGCAGCATAATGCCGTAATTGTTGACCGTTCCGGAAACACCAATATACCAACTCTGGACGGCGGACAGGATATTGACGGAATAATAGCTGGTACCCGTCGGACTGATATTGCTCTCCAGCAAGGTCAGTCCAGTCGGCTGATTGGACCAGGTGATGGAATCGCTTTCCCAGGTACTGTTGACTTTCCAGGCGCTGATCTTCTGCGCCGTACTGGTCCCGGAAGCGAGATAAAATTTTTCTGTGGCGCCGATGATGAGGCCGGTAATGGCCGGCATGTTGGTATGACGGACAAAGGCGTGGTTGATTCCATTCCGATATCCAATGGTCATTTTATAGAGATTATGAACATTGGTATACCCTTCATAGTTATTGTTCTGATTGACATAGGTATCGATGATCTGCTGCTGCACATCGGTGGTGTAGGCAAACATAATCGTCGGGTCGATCGTCACCGGATACACCCGGTCCTCTGACGACAACCATACCGGGTCGGGTGTCAGGGTATAACGGTAAGTTCCGTCACCAGCTTCCGACAGGGTCACGTCCACTTGGCCGGACAGCTCGTCCGCCGCGTCATACATGTAGGGGGCGGGAATAAAAAACACCGGGTCTCCCGCGCTGTTTTGGAACAGAACGCTGTCGTCCTCCTGCAGCTGCGCCGTCAAACCCGTTACGGTCAGGACCATCGTATAGGAGGCTATCCCGCCGAATTCCTCCAGCACGATATCTTCCTTGACAGATGTGGGCGTGACGGAATAGCGCAGATTGACATCGGCTGCCTCACCGAAAGCGTTGGGGTATTCGAGCTGGGAAACGGCTTTTTGGGCGGTCATCTGGATCTCGTCCGCGGTAAGCTCTTGGATGACCGCCGCCAGGCATTCCGCCCGGGCGTTTCGGGTATCCAAGATTACCATTTCTGGCTGAGGCGCCGCATTCGAGCGACGCGACGCCGGGGACGCCGCGTCCACCAAGCCTTCCGTTGCCGGTGCAGCGGCCTCTACTGACCAGGAAACGGCGTATCCATCCTTTTCAACTGAAACGAGAGCGTCGCTCGTCCCGTCCGAGAACCGGACATCCATCAAGCCGTCCCGCGTTTCGAATCGGCGCACACCATCGGAGGTCATGGTCTGCGTTAGGGTGTTGTCGATCTCAACCCAGTCTTCATTTCTTCGCATATGCACCGGCTCGGTATAAGACACGGCCGTGTAGCTTCCGTCCGTATTTTGAAAATGCTTCTCGTATTCCCCACGCAGACTGGCGTCTTCTTGCAGGATATAGACGCTTTGTTCATTTGAACTCGGATGATCCGCTTGTTCCTCTGGCGGCAAGGCGGCCGTCGAAAAGCTCCAGGATAGAAACAACGCTATAACCGCCGAAAAACTATACAACGATTTACAGGTTTTCCGTCGCATTTTTCGTTTCCTCCTTCTATATTTCCGAGTTTTTTCAACGATCGTTTGGATATGGGTGATTGTCAAAATCAATTAATCCATCGGATTCACCTTTTTTCAAAATATTTTCATATTTATTATAACTATA